>NZ_FR892537.1:0-48062 GCF_000436015.1 Prevotella sp. CAG:592
GCGAGCAACTCCAGCAGAAGAGCGAGCAGCTTAAAAATATAGTAAAATCTCTCTATTCAAAAGGTATGAACATTCTGCAAATTGTAGAGATAACCGGAATTAACAAAGATGAGGTGGCAGCGATCTTGAATTAGAATGCTAAATCGTTTTAAACCGAGTATTAAGGAAAATGTGATTTTCTTAATGCTCGATTGTTATATCGCCGTTTTTTTATATCTTCGCTATTTGAAATATATTGAGATTCCTTTATTGTCGTGGTTTGAATGGCAAATTCGATTCTCGACGTTATGACTACTATACAAATCAAAATAAGATGAAATTAGACAGAAAATTATTGACTGGTGCTGCTGTTGTGTTGATGTCAGCATCTGTGATGTCGGCTTTTGCCGACAATCAACCCGCATTCCCTGGAGCCGAAGGGTTTGGTCGCTACACTACTGGCGGTAGAGGCGGAACCGTGTATCATGTGACGAAATTAGATGATGACGGATCGGAAGGCACCTTCCGATGGGCTTGCAACAAGAGTGGTGTCAGAACCATCGTGTTTGATGTCAGCGGTACGATATTCCTGAAGAGTGCTCTGCAGTTGAAGAAAGGTAATGTAACAATTGCCGGACAGACAGCCCCCGGTGATGGCATTTGTATTGCTGATTACCCCTTCACGATAGATTCTGACAATGTTATTCTTCGCTTTTTGCGTTTCCGTTGTGGCAATCGTCATGTGGACAAGCACGAAGGTGACGGACTTGGTGCAATGGACCGTAAGAATATCATAGTGGACCATTGCTCTGTGAGCTGGAGTATCGATGAATGCCTGTCCGTCTATGGCAGTAAGAATCTCACCGTGCAATGGTGTATAGCCTCACAGAGTCTGAAGAACTCCGGACATTCCAAAGTTGCCCATGGCTATGGTGGCAACTGGGGTGGAAGCGGTGCATCGTATCATCATAACCTGCTTGCCGACCACGATTCTAGAACTCCACGACTGGGGCCGCGTCCCGGAACCCAGACTGACGAAAGGATGGATATGCGTAACAACGTGATATACAACTGGGGCGGCAACGGCTGCTATGGCGGTGAAGGAATGAACGTGAACATCGTGAACAACTATTATAAGCCAGGAGCTACAACGCGGAAAAGAAGCAAGACCATCCAGCGCCGCATCGCTTGTCCGGGTATACGCACTGTGGACTACTGTCTGGACAAGACACTCCTTGCAGCACGATTCCAGCAGACAACCGGTATAACCTGCAAGAATAACGACGTGAAAGGGTCGGCAGAAGATGGCAGAAATTATGTTACCATCAAGGGAACGAAGTACGAGATGGATATGAGCGGAAAACTTGCCACAATCACCGTGAATGGCACTCAGATTAATGTACCGTGGAATGATTGGGCAAAGATGCTACATGTGTGGGGAAAATTTTACGTGGAAGGCAATCATAATCCAGATTGGGATGTGGTGAATAAGGATAACTTCAAGTATGGCGTTTCCGACCAGATTGACAAGACCGGCAACGATGGCACTTATCCTGGTGATGAAGCAATACAGTTGAAGACACCGATGGTATTTGAGACCGTTACTACCCATACTGCGGCAGATGCCTTCAACCGTGTGCTCGACTATGCCGGTGCGTCATTGCGCCGCGATGCTCTTGACAAAGTCATCGTAAGCGATACCCGTAGCGGTTCTGATACCTATACAGGCAGCGGATGCACGTCAGGCATAATCAACAGTCAGGATGACACGAAGCCAGCCGACGCTTCTGCAGACTGGAGTCCTTGGCCAACACTTGCCACAGATACTTCTATCGACGTTACAGATACTGATGGCGACGGAATGCCGGATGGTTGGGAAGATGCCAATGGACTCGACAAGAATGATGCTGCAGACGGAAATACGCTCGCTGCCGATGGATATACCAATCTGGAGCATTATCTGAACAGTATCGTGGAGAGTATCATGACTAAAGAGAACGAGGGAGGTAGACTCCTCAGTGGCAGTATGACGTATGAAGATGCTGCAGGTATTGCCGATGTTACGCTGGATAACAACAATGTGGAAGATGGCAACATCTATAACCTTCAAGGTATGCGTGTAGAACACACTGTGGATGGTCGTATTTACATCAAAGACGGGAAGAAATTTGTGAAGTAGAAGAATTTGCTTGACAATGAAATAAAAGGTTGAGTAGGGGAGTGTGTAATCCCTGCTCAACCTTTTGTTCTTTTATCGCTTATAGCAAGCAGTTATAAAATTCTTAATATAACGGCCAATGACTGATTTGGGCTAGATTCTCTGCTCTGTATTGTTGTAGGTCAGCATACTTTGCGGCACGTTGTCTTTCACGCTTTTGATTATCAGTTCAGCCATTGAGTGGCGCACGAAAGTCTTTGTGGTAAGCAATACCACGTCTCTCACCGGTATAGGCAGTGCGAAGGGGCGCACCAGTCGCATCTGTTTGTCGGAAAGTTGGCTAAGGGCGAGTTCCGGAATGAACGTCACACCCTGTCCGTTTTCCACCATTCTCATGAAAGTCTCTATGCTGCCGAGAGAATATTTTGATTTGCTCTCTGTTGCCGATTTCAGATCGCAGAATTTCACAAGTTGGTCGCGGAAGCAATGGCCCTCGTCGAGAAGCCACAGAAACTCGTTGCCAAGGTCCGAAGTCTTTATGTTCTTGTTGTTGAACAGCGGGTCGGTTTCTGCCACATAGGCTATGAACTGCTCATAATATAGCGATGTCTGGTTGAAAGCCTCCAGCTCGTCGAGTCTCACGGCGATGGCAGCGTCCAGTTCGCCGCGGTTCAATGCCTTCTTGATGTCGGCAGTCTTCATCTCGATGATGTGGAAGTCGATGCCAGGATTCTCCTTCTCCAGTTTGGTGAAGAAGCGTGGCAGCAGATATGGCGCTATCGTGGGCAGTATGCCGATACGGAACGAACCATTCAGCGAGTGTTGTTCTTCAGCCACGATGTCCTTTATCTTGTTTGCTCTCGAAAGCACCTTCCATGCCTGTTCCACCACAAGTTTGCCGATGGCAGTAGGAGTGACCTGTTGTGATGAACGTTCGAAGATTTTCACTCCGAGTTCCTTCTCCAGTTTCTGAATCATGGCGCTCAGTGTGGGCTGTGTCACGCCGCACTGTTCTGCGGCATTGGCGAAGTGTCTGTATCTGTATACAGCCACGATGTATTCCATTTGTTGTAGAGTCATGGGATGCTTTCCTCCTCTAATGATTAATTTGATTAGCGTTGCAAATATACTAAAAAAAACGTTAGCGGAATATATTTAAAGCATATTAACCCAGATGGCAGCTTGGGACTTAAAGTGCACGCTGCTTGCCCAACTGGGGCACGGTGCTTGCCCATCATGGGCAATGTGCTTGCCCCGGATGGGCAGAATTGCTGTCAGGCGTATGCCCAATAAATTAATGTTATAACACCCATATTCCAGTTTCCAGGATTCTGCCAACGCATGCAATTCATGTCGTCTGAATTCCTTACACCTGACAATCCCTTTCATCAGCAAACCATCCAGACAATTGGCTGACAGTTGATAGATGGTCAAGTGCCTGTCTGTCAGAATATTACGGCAAAAAACCAGATGGTCTGACAGTTTTTCGGAAATTCTTGTTTTTACTGAAAATCGGCGATATTGGCAACTTTTACTCATATCTATCAACATAACATAATTCCGCCAACGGGAAGTATTCCCATTGGGGTATGCAGGTCGTAATCAGAAAAAAATATATCATAATGTAATAAATCCCGAGGAGATGCGTTAATACAATAGAGGGATGAATTTATTTCAAAAAACAATGCCTATGGAACATTTTACTTCAGAAAATCCAATGCCGTCGAAGCGTACTATCGACATTATCAAAGCCTTTGCCTACACCTATAGGGTGATGAACATCAATGGCAGTATGAAATCCTATTGTCTAAACTGATAAACTGAAAAACATATTTAAAAGAATTTATGGCAACAATTATTTCTCCATCCCTGCTGGCTGCTGATTTCACAGACTTGCGCCATGAGGTGGAAATGATTAACAAAAGTGATGCTGACTGGTTGCATCTTGACATTATGGACGGAACATTCGTTCCTAATATCTCATTCGGATTTCCCGTTATCGATGCGGTGGCAAAGATTTGCAAGAAGCCTCTCGATGTGCATTTCATGATTGAACACCCTGAGCGTTATGTGCAGCGCACGGCAAAGACCGGCGCCATGATGATGAACGTGCATTATGAGGCTTGCGTGCATCTGCATCGTACTGTGCAGGAGATTCACGATGCCGGCATGAAGGCTGGTGTGACTCTCAATCCTTCAACTCCAGTCTGTCTGCTTGAGGATATCCTGAATGATGTGGACATGGTGTTGCTGATGAGCGTCAACCCCGGATTCGGCGGACAGAAATTCATCGAGGGCACTATCGACAAGCTGAGAGCGCTGCGTGAGATGGTGGACAGGAAGAATTCTCGTGCTCTGATACAGATTGACGGTGGTGTGCAGGCTGAGACCGCTCCGCGTCTCGTTGAGGCAGGTGCGGATGTTCTTGTTAGCGGAAGCTATGTGTTCAAGGCTGCCGATCCTATCCAGACAATCCATGATTTGAGATCGCTCTGATATGGAAGTTTTCCTCAATATAACAATAATGTAGGTTGCATGGTGAAGACCATTGGGGAAGTATGTATGTGATCTTGATTCAAGAATAAAATAATGCGGGTAAATCCATAGTCCTTTTTAGAAATATGGATTTACCCGTATGTTTTGTAGATGTTATATAGACCTTTTAAACCCAAGCGGCCTGATGACCGATTGAGGCTAAAATATAAGTTCCTGTAGTTGAAACGTCATGAGTGCTGCGTTTATGGCTTTGTGTCAATAAACGGTTTCAAGTGACAGCTTATTCTTTCTCGCCATTCTTCTCATGTTGAGTATGGCGTATCTCATTCGTCCCAGGGCAGTGTTGATGCTCACACCGGTAGTCTCGGCGATTTCCTTGAACGACATCTCCTGATAGAAGCGCATGAAGACAATTTCCCTCTGTGTCGGAGGCAGCAGGTTCATCATCTTCTTCACATCGCGCAGCACCTGCTCGTTGACATATCTGTCCTCGATGTTGAAGTCTGTTATGTCGTTTCCTGTGACATTCGAGAGGTCGTTGTCGTCAGAAGTTTCCACGATGTTTTTGGCGCGGTTGTCTCGATACCAGTCCATTATCACATTGTGGGCGATGCGCATTATCCATGCCGAAAACTTGCCGGAGTCAATATATCTGCCCTCCTGCAGTTTTGTTATCACCTTCACAAAGGTTTCCTGGAAGATATCATTAGCCAAGTCCGGCTCGTGCACTACGAACAGGATATATGAAAACAATTTGGATTGATTTCGAGATAATAACAAATCGAAGGCCTGATTGTTTCCTCTAACGTATGACAATGCCAACTCTTCATCGGTCATTTCATTTAGTCTTATCATTTTAATTCAATTTTTTAGTGAAGTAAATGATGTTTCAATAGGCTTTAGAATTTTATTTGTTATTATATAATAATGTTCTCTCTTTTGCGTTTATATCTTTTTCATAGATGTTCAACACACTTGCAAAAGTAAGTATAAATGTTTGTTTGAACAAATTTTTTTCTTTATAATGCCGTTTTTTCTTTGAAGTTTCGAAAAATGTTTATAATTTTGCACCGTAAAGGTTCGCCTAATACGTGATTGAAAGGGAACGGAGTGAGAATCTCCGACTGTCCCGCAGCTGTAAGCTCCTTTATGCTCAGTGACGACAGGCCACTGCCCAGAAGAATGTTTCTTCGGTTTTTCTGTTTCGGGTGGGAAGGTGTCATGAGAGTGGAGCGAAGTCAGAATACCTGCCTTTATGTTAGTCTTTGCGGAATCTTCTCGATGTAAGGAGTGGAAGCGTAATTGTGTAAATATATGAAGCGGTTGATATGTAGTCGGCAGTATAATTTGCTTGGCGACATTCGCTTACGTCATAATTGTGCTTGACCATACTTTGATTTCGGCAGCTTTTGCGGGACGTTTGGTATGGCAATCATACGTGTATTATTATATAAGTTATTTTTTATGCTGAGAAAAGGCGTTGTCGTGAGGCAATGCCTTTTTGTCGGTATGCTCGGCATGAGCATTGTCTGACTGACGCGCAAGTCCCGAATAAGACTTGATTGCGGAAATTGAATAGCCGATGTAAGGGGCGTTCATCGAGGGGCGTTGCTTTTCATTTCAGTTCATAACTCAATATCTCTTTCATTCCTGTCATCTTCATGTATTTTGTCTGGTAGCCATATATGGCAACGAGCCGTTGTATGTTTCCAGGGTTGTCCACGAGGTTCAGGTCGCGGCGAATCTTCGAACCGTTCTTCAATTGTATGGCTATGACGTTGGATTTTGATTTCTCGTTCTTATCGTCGGCGATGAGGATGGATGTGTTTGATTCATAGGGACTGTCGAAGAAATACTTGTAGCCTCCCGTTGATGTAGCACATCCTACGATATAGCCTTTCACGCAGATGGGGTCTTCGAAGACGTGGTTCTTGAATGTGTATACGTCCACCGTGTCGGTGCTCACCCATTCAGTATCGTTCTTTCCGTCACCGTTTGCCCATCCGCCGTTGTCGCCATTGTTGCCGGTGGAGGTTGATCCGTTGACTTTATCGTTGTTTTCCTTCTTGTTTTCAGTGTCGTCGATTACGGGCTTTTCGCAGCATGTGAACGCCAAGATGAGAAAGAGAAGAAGTATACTGTAAATGTGTTTCATTGGAATGGTGTGTATAATTGCTTTTTGTTTATTTGACATGCAAATGTAAGCAATCCAATGCAGAACTCCAAAGATTTGCCGTCTTTTGTATTCAAGGGATAGCTTGGGTAAAAAAAAGAGGTTGGCGCAGGATGCTACCAACCTCATGAGATTTCGTAAATGGCGAAATCATAAATAAGATGTGGCAAATGTAAGCCTTTATTATGAAACTTGCAAGAATTCCGACTATAAAATGTTGAATTTAACAAATTGTCCCGTTTTTTTATGTTATAAGGCAGCTTTTGTGTCATTGCTTTTAGTGTGCGTGTCATTCAATGTCGTGGTTCGCTATATGATAAATGCAAATAATCCTTATTTTTGTTGTTATATTTTTCAGATGTATTTTATTATGCGTATCTTTGCAACATCAAAAAATAAAACTACTATTGTATTTCTAAAAAACTTAACTGAATACATTTCAAACAAGACAGTATGAAAAAGCTACAAGCATTTTTACTGCTTTGCTTGCTCTTCCCTATGAGCCTATTGGCTTCGGTGTGGGATACAGACTACAAGCAAGTGGAGCAGAGCATCAGAGAACCGAAGTTCCCTAACCGCTCCTTCAGCATCACCAAGTATGGCGCTTCGCTGAAGAATACGGCAGCCAAGAACCAGAAAGCCATTAACAAGGCCATCGAGGCTTGTTCAAAGGCTGGCGGCGGCAAGGTGGTTATCCCTGCCGGAACATGGAAGACAGGAGCCATCAGACTGCGTAGTCATGTAAACCTCGTGATAGAGAAGAACGCTACACTCTTCTTCGAGTTCGACCGCAGTCTCTATCCCCTTGTTGAAACACGTTGGGAAGGTCTCGACTGTATCAACTACTCACCTCTTATCTATGCTTTCAAGGAGACCGACATCGCCATTACCGGTGAGGGAGTTATTGATGGCAACGGATCTGACGAGACTTGGTGGCTCATGAGCGGCAAGACTCCGAAGAGCCGCAACATAGAGGTGAAGGAGAAACAGCAGAATCCTGGCGGCCGTGCCGATTTGCTGCAGATGGCAGAAGACGGTGTGCCTGTTGAAAAGCGCGTCTTTGGTCCGTGGAAAGGTCTTCGTCCTCAGACGGTGAACCTCAACCAATGTGACGGAATTCTCATCGAGGGCGTAAAGATGATACGATCACCATTCTGGGTTATGCATCCACTGCTGAGCAAGAATATCACGGTGCGTGGCGTACATGTTGAGAATCACGGTCCTAACGGCGATGGCTGCGACCCTGAGTCTTGTGAGAACGTGCTTATTGAGAACTGTATCTTTGATACCGGCGACGACTGTATCGCAATCAAGAGCGGACGTAATGAAGACGGCCGTGAGGGCGGTAAAGGTAAATACGTGGGGCGTCCAAGCAAGAATATCATCATCCGCAACTGCAACATGAAAGACGGTCATGGTGGTGTGGTGCTCGGTTCTGAGATTTCAGGAGGATGCAGCAACGTGTTCGTTGAAAACTGTACGATGGACAGTCCGGACCTGGAGCGTGTGCTCCGCATCAAGACAAACTCATGCCGTGGCGGTGTGATTGAGAATGTATATTTCCGCAACGTGAAGGTTGGACAGTGCCGTGAGGCGGTGTTGAAGATAAACACAAACTATGAACCAAAGGAGAAGGGTCGTCGTGGCTTCTATCCAACCGTGCGCAACGTATACATGGAGAATGTGACCTGCCAGAAGAGCAAGTATGGCGTTATGATCGTTGGCTTCGACAACATCAACACTATCCACAACATCAATCTGAAAAACTGTAACTTCACAGGAGTATATGGCCAGCCTGTGTATATCACAGGCCAGACAGACAAGCCAAACTATGAGAACCTCGTAATCAATGGTTCACAAGTGCTCTCGCAGCTGCCTTACAAGACATACAGCCAGTGGATGGCACACTCAGAAATGCAGCGCAATCCGGATCCATGCTATCTCGATTTCGCAAAGACTCCAAAGTGGGGCTATGTGGTTGGTATAGAGCAGGAGGCAATTCTCGATGCTTATCTCGCCAGCAAAGATGAGAGCATCATCAATTATCTAAAGCAGTATCCAGCCAAGATGATAGACGAAAATGGTAATATCACAGGTTATGAGTATTCAGCTTTCAACCTCGACAATACCCGTCCGGCGCGTTTCATCCTGCGTATGAATGAACTGTTCCCTGAGAAGAAGAATGAACTTGCCTTGAAGACCATCTTCAAGCAGCTTGAGAAACAGCCACGCACAAACGACGGCGTATGGTGGCATAAGGCTATTTATGCATATCAGGTGTGGCTCGACGGAGTATACATGGGTCATCCGTTCTATACAATGGCAGCCCCAAAGCTGAAAGGCGAGAAAAAGGCAGAGAAATATTACGATGACACTTTCACACAGATTACCAAGACATACAACAGAACCTTCGATGACAAGTCCGGTCTCTGGAAGCATGCTTGGGATGAGACAGGCGAGATGTTCTGGGCTGACAAGCAGACAGGACTCTCGCAGCACACCTGGGCTCGTGCACAGGGATGGTTCGCAATGGCAATCCTTGAAGTTCTCGATGCAATGCCGGCAGACTACAAAAACCGTCCGGCTCTCGTAGCGATGCTCAACGACGTGATGACAAAGACCGTGAAATATCAGGACAAGAAGACTGGCCTTTGGTATGACGTAATGGACGTGAAAGACAATCGTAACTATTTTGAGGCAACAGCATCTTCAATGTTCTCTTACGTACTGCTGAAGGGCTCACGCCTCGGTTATTTCGGTGACGAACTGAAGGAAGCCGGCATCAAGGCATATAAGGGAATCCTCAACAATTTCGTGAAAGTGAATTCCGACAAGACCCTTTCTCTCACACGTTGCTGCGAGGTGTCAGGACTCGGTCCGGGTCTCAGCGCTAAGGTGCTGAAGGCAGCTCCAAAGGTGAAGGAGAACAAGCGCCGCGATGGTTCTTTCGAGTATTATATCAGTGAGCCAATCCGCGACAACGACGGCAAGGGCGTTGGTCCGTTTATCTGGGCTTCATTGGAGATGGAACATCTTGGCTACGACGTGGAGTCGCTCAACAAGTAACGACTCCGTTGCTGCCTTATCCAAAAGGACGCATAAAATCAAACTAAAACAAATATCAAATTATGAAGAATTTATGTTTGCCATTAGTAGCTTTGGCACTTTCCGCTTCAGCATCAGCACAGACTGGTGCTCCTGCCTTTCCTGGTGCAGAGGGATTTGCCCGTTACGCAGCCACCGGAGGACGCGCTGCCGATGGTACGACAAAGGTTTATCATGTCACAAATCTCAACGACAGCGGCACTGGTTCACTCAGATGGGCTTTGTCGCAGTCTGGTCCTCGCACCATCGTGTTTGACGTGAGCGGTTACATCGACTTGAAGTCAAACCTCAAAATAACATCAAATACCACTATTGCAGGACAAACGGCACCAGGCAACGGAATTACACTCCGTTATTACACCGTGGAGTTCACAAACTGTGATAATATCATCGTCCGTTTCTTGCGCTTCCGCCGTTCACAGGTGAAGCATGTTGACGACGGTGCCGATGCAACATGGGGAAGATACCGTAAGAATATCCTCATCGACCACTGCTCTATGTCGTGGAGCATTGATGAGCTAGCGTCTTTCTATGACAACAGGGATTTCACCCTGCAGTGGTGTATGCTCGCCGAAGGCCTCAACGCAGGACATGCTAAAGGTGACCACAGCTATGGTGGTATTTGGGGTGGAAAACCGGCATCATTCCATCATAACTTCCTTGCCCACGTCCAGAACAGAGCACCTCGCTTCAATGGCGCCCGCTATAACTGGAACGGTTATGACAAAACCCAATATGCCAACTCCATACAGGCAGAGAGGGTAGACTTCCGTAACTGCGTGGTTTATAACTGGGGTAACGGAAACGGTTGTTATGGCGGTCCTGGTGGTGGCTATGTGAATATGGTGAACAACTATTTCAAGGCTGGTCCTGGCACGAAGAACAAGACTCGCGTTACGCAGATTTCATTCTCTGATGCATCAAACGGCGGCGACAATCCGTTCCCCAACTATTCCAGCCGTTATTTTATCAGCGGAAACTACGTGTCTGCAGCCGGTTCCAAGGCTGCCAACTATGATTGGAGCGGTGTGATTTACGACCAGAAAATCAAGATAGGCAATGATTATTATATGCAGGATGCCAAGCATTATTATGGTGAGGATCAAACCTATGTGAAGGATGCCAGCGGTGTAGACTGCATCAAGATAAAACTTGACAGTCAGTTTGACCCGGGCACCATCACTACCCAGACCGCTGAGACGGCATACGAGAAGGTACTCGCATACAGTGGAGCGAGTCTCTATAGAGATGCTTGTGATGTGCGCTATGTGGAAGAGGCAACAAATGGTACTGTTACCTATAACGCTTCTCATGCCAATGTTCCTGGTATTATCGATGTTATCAACGATCCGTCTTCAGACAGCCAGAATTCCGCTACGGCAAGTTTCCCCGAACTTCCATCAGAATCACGTGCTGCCAACTATGATACTGATGGCGACGGCATACCAGACGAATGGGAGATTGCCAACGGTCTTAATCCTGATGACCCAAGCGATGCACAGTTGAAGACTCTCGATACCGCGAAGGGTTGGTATTCAAATCTTGAAGTATATCTCAATTCTATCGTTGAGCATATCGTGAAATCACAGAATGCTGATGCCGTGTCGCCAGTGAATGAGTATTATCCAGCGTTTACATCAGGCATTTCTGCTTCGTCAACGAAGTCTGAGGTCAAGTCAATCGAGTATTATTCACTGAATGGCGTCAGACTCTCTGAGCCACAGCAGGGAATATCAATTCGCAAGATGGTCTTGACAGATGGCCAGACTGTAGTAGACAAAGTCTTGAAGAAATAATTTCAATTATCTTGAAACGGTCGTTGAGGTTCGAAAAATTATAATTCCGCAAAATGACCGTTTTCTTATTAGCGATAAAGAAGGGAAGTGCTGTTCGGTGCTTCCCTTTTTTAATGACTTTTGTTTCTTAACCTTATTTTAACACGCAAAGAGATACTTCATATCTATAAAAGTTCTATCTTTGCATAAAATAAGCTTCGGCTCGGGATAAGAAATGAATGTCTTCATTTCATTCTCCTCTCGCCTTGCATTATCTTTGCATAAGATAAGCTTCACCTCAGCATAACACTCAAGCAAGCTTGATGTTCTGCATTCGCCTTGCATTATCTTTGCATTAGATAAGCTTTGGATTATAAAATTGCTCAAGCAAATAAAATTGTGTAAATATATTGTTTAATTAATTATTACATTATGAAGAAAACTTTACTATTATTCGTTTCATTGCTTATGACAATGGGAATGTTCGCACAGTCTAAGACTGCGAAATTCGATTTCACAGGCGAGTCTGCTTATGGCATGACACTTTTGAGTGGCTCTACAAAAGAATACAACGCTGACCCTACGGTATGTACAGAGGGTGATGTCACTCTTACTCTCAATGGTCAGACCCGTTGGTGGAAAGCAACCAACGGCAACGAGTTGCGTTTCTATAAAGGCTCAGATATGACTTTCAAAGTGCCAGAGGGTAATGTCATCACAAAGGTTGAGCTTACAGCCAAAGTTCCTGCAAAATTCGAGTCTGCTGTAGGTACATACGCCAATGGCACATGGACTGGTTCAGCCAATAGTGTGGTTATCTCAACCAACATTACAGAGAAGAACACTCCGATCAGCTCTGCTGTAGTGACATACCAGTCATCTTCCGCTCCAATGAAGAAAGACCCGGCACTGTCGTTCAGTGAGACTACAGCAAGTGGTGTTGTAGGCGAGGCTTTCGTTGCTCCTACTCTCACAAAGGCTACCACTGCTGCCGTGGTTTATACTTCGTCAGACGAGGCTGTGGCTACCGTTAATGCTGAGACAGGCGAAGTGACACTTCTCGCTGCCGGTGAGACAAAAATCACTGCTACTGCTGCAGAAAACGATGAATATAATGGTGGTTCTGCATCATATACACTCACTGTCACAACTCCAGCTCTCGATGTAGTTAAAGAGCCTTACTCAGAGTCGTTTGAGACAGAGTTCGGTTCCTTCGTTCTCGACAACGTGAACCTTTCTGAGGGTCTCTCATACGTTTGGTCTATCGACAAAAAATATAAGTGTGCCAAGGCTTCTGCTTTTGTCAACAAGAAGAACCTTCCTTCTGAAAGCTGGCTCGTTTCTCCTTGGATTAAACTTTCTGCAGCAGAAGTAATACGTAGCCTGTATTTCGACCATGCCGTGTCTAAGTATTTTGGCAATGTTTCAGAGGAGGCTACATTGTGGATCAAGGTCGAGGGCGGCGACTGGACTCAGATTACTTCTATCGCATATCCAGAAGTGCCACAGGACAAGAGCTTCTCTCCTTTTGAGACTCAGGCAGTAAGCCTTGCCGGTTATGAGGGCAAGAAGATAAAGGTCGGCTTCAAGTATGTAAGCACCGACGAAGCTGCCGGTACATGGGAAATCAGAAACTTCAAGGTTTCCACTGATGTTTCTGGCATCAACGAGATCAAGGCTGACAAGCTCGACGTGAACGCTCCTGTATACAATCTCGCAGGTCAGCGCGTAAATGCCAATGCCAAGGGAATTCTCATTCAGAATGGCAAGAAGTTCATCAAGTAATGTTCTGAAGGTATTTCCAGGGTAAACAATATCCCTAATCATATTAAAGTGTGTCAACCGAATGGTTCAGACGCACTTTTTTTTGTTTTCATTGATCCCAAATCGGTCGTTGGCGCTTGCTTGAATTCTGATTTTCAGAAGAGTGGATTTTTAACCCCTATCAGTCATTATGTCCGTTTGAGGTTTATTGTCAGATGGGGAGCTATACTTCAGATTATCATTCATCTTTGGAAATCCGCTTTTGCAATCGGGTTGCAATACTGTTGTGGTATCTTTGCATCCAAATAAATGAAAAAGCGAAAAAAATAAAGAATCAAGAATTATGCTGAAGAAAAGCTTTTACTGTTTATCGCTGTTCATTCTCGCTCTTGGTATGGCTGCCTGTGGCAGCAAAAACCACGATCATGACCATGAAGAAGAGACGGAGCAGCATGCCGGCGAAGACGCCCATGACCATGACCACGATGGTGACGAGATTTTGCTGACTCCAGAAAAGGCAAAAGCTGCCGGAGTGCAGGTTGAAACAATTATGCCTGGAACCTTTCATGGCGTTATCCATACCAGCGGTAAAGTGTTGTCTGCATCGTGCGACAAGACCACTGTCGTTGCCACAATCAGTGGCCGTGTGGCAAACAAGAATCATGTGAGTGAAGGATTGAAGGTAGCCAATGGTGCGGCCTTGTTCTCAATCACGTCAGCAGGAATGCAGGTTGCCGACGGCGATCCCGTGCAGCGTGCACGTATCGACTACGAGCGTGCAGAGCGTGACTACACCCGTGCGCGAATCCTTATAAAAGATAAGATAATAAGCGATAAAGACCTCGCTGTGGCGAAGGCAGAATATGAGGCTGCAAAACTGACATATACAAGCATGCAGAAAACACGCAGTGCTGGCGGCGTAGTAGTCACCGCACCTCGCGGAGGCTTCATCAAACAGTGTCTGGTTAACGGCGGCGACTATGTTGAGGCTGGCCAGCCGCTTGCCATCATAACCCAGAACCAACATCTCTATCTCCGCGCAGAAATTCCAGAGCGCGAGTTCAAGGAACTGAACAAGATAAAGTGTGCGAAATTCCGTACCAGCTACAGTGACCGCCTTTATGACATCACTGATATGGGCGGACACATACAGTCGTATGGACGTTCGGCAGAGGTAAACAACTCCTACATTCCAGTCATATTCGAATTCAACAATACAGGCGATGTTGTTCAGGGTTCCTACGCTGAAATATTCCTCATCACCCAAGACCGACCTAACGTGATGACCCTGCCGCTCACTGCCATAACGGAAGAGCAGGGCGTGCATTACATCTATATCCAGGTGGACAAGGAGGGATATCGCAAGCAGGAGGTGACACTCGGCGAGAACGATGGCGACAGGGTGGAAATCCTCAGCGGACTGAAGAAAGGCGACAGGGTGGTGACCAAGGGAGCCATACAGGTGAAGCTCGCTTCGGCCTCTAACGCTATCCCTGCCCACAACCATAATCATTAAAGAAAATCCTACGTAACAGACAGATTATAAATTATGCTGAACAAGATTATCAGGTTCTCGCTTGAGAACAGAATACTCGTTCTTGTGGCGGCAGTTCTGCTTGTCATCGCAGGGCTATATTCTACAAGCAAGACCGAAGTTGACGTCTTCCCCGACCTCAATGCCCCAACCGTTGTCATAATGACAGAAGCGGGAGGTATGGCAGCAGAGGAGGTGGAACAGCTCGTCACCTTTCCTATAGAAACGGCAGTGAACGGCAGCACTGGAGTGCGCCGGGTGAGGTCGCAGTCAACCCATGGCTTCTCTGTAGTCTGGGTAGAGTTCGACTGGGGCACAGATATATATCTTGCACGCCAGATAGTCAGCGAGAAACTCGCAGCCGTTGGCGAACAGATGCCAGAAGGTGTCAGTGCGCCGGTGCTCGGACCGCAGTCGTCTATTCTTGGCGAGGTGCTCATCGTGAGTCTTACCAGCGACAAGGCGTCGCTTCAGGATCTGCGCACCTATGCCGACTGGGTAATCCGTCCGCAGCTGCTCTCAACGGGTGGCGTGGCACAGGTAAGCGTGCACGGAGGTGACATCAAAGAATACCAGATACTCATCAGTCCCGGCAAGATGAAGCATTTCGGTGTGTCGCTCTCCGAAGTTATGGCCAGCACACGCGGCATGAACACCAACACCAATGGTGGTGTGCGCTATAAATACGGCAACGAATATATCATCCGCGGCATCACCTCTACCAACGATATCGACAAGATCGGTGCCTGCATCGTGAAGAAAAACGGCGAGAGCGTGATAACACTTGCCGATGTCGCAGACATCAAGGTAGGCAACCAGTCGCCCAAACTCGGTGTGGCAAGCGAGAAGGCACGTCCGGCAGTATTGCTCACTGTGACAAAACAGCCGGATACCAGTACGCTGAAACTCACCGAACAACTGAACAATGCGCTCGACGAACTGAAGACCAACCTTCCGGCAGATGTACATATCTCAACCGATATCTTCCGTCAGGCAGATTTCATCGACAGCAGTATCGACAACGTGCAGAAGTCGCTCATCGAGGGAGCCATATTCGTGGTCATCGTGCTGATGATATTTATTGCCAATGTGCGTACTACGGTGATTTCACTTGTCACAATCCCGATTTCATTCCTCGTGGCAATGATAGTGCTTAACGTTCTTGGCATAAGCATAAACACCATGACCCTTGGCGGTTTGGCAATTGCCATCGGTTCGCTTGTGGATGATGCCATAGTGGATGTGGAGAACGTGTATAAACATATACGGCAGAACCGCGAACTGCCGGAGGCAGAGCGCATACCGATAATAGAACTCGTATACAACGCCTCACGTGAGGTGCGTATGCCGATTCTCAATTCCACACTTATCATCATCGTCAGCTTTGCCCCGCTGTTCTTCCTCAGCGGTATGGAGGGCAGGATGCTCATTCCTCTTGGCATAGCTTTCGTCACGGCTTTGTTCGCTTCCACACTCGTAGCTCTCACGCTCACACCGGTGCTCTGCAGCTATATGCTGAACAAAAGCAATGGTGAGATGCCGAAGGAGGCTTTCGTGGCGGTGTGGCTGAAGAAATACTACCGTGAGGCTTTGCTCTGGGTGCTCGACCATACCCGCACCGTCATCATTTCCTCTGCGTCATTGCTTGTTTTGGCTTTAGTGATATTCCTCTCGCTTGGCAGCAGTTTCCTGCCAAAATTCAATGAGGGATCATTCACCATAAACATATCCTCGCTTCCCGGCATTTCCCTGGAGGAGAGCGATTCCATAGGAGCGCGGGCGGAAAGGCTGCTGCTGCAGGTACCGGAGATTCAGACCGTGGCGAGGAAAACAGGACGTGCAGAACTCGACGAGCATGCTCTCGGTGTGAACGTAAGTGAGATAGAAGCACCATTCAAGCTCGACGGCCGTAGTCATGAGGAGGTACTCGATGATGTGCGCCATCGCCTCTCCGTATTGGCGGGCGCAAACATAGAGATAGGCCAGCCGATATCCCATCGTATCGATGCCATGCTCTCAGGTACGCAGGCAAGCATCGCCATAAAACTCTTTGGAACAGACCTCAACAAGATGTTCACCATCGGCAATCAGATAAAGAAGGCTTGCAAGGACATCGACGGAATCGCCGACCTGAATGTGGAACAGCAGATAGAGCGTCCGGAACTGAAAATCATTCCGCGCCGCGAACTCCTCTTGCGCAACGGTATCACGTTGCCCGAATTCAACGAGTTCATCTCTGTTAACCTTGCCGGTGAAACTGTTTCTCAGGTGTATGAGGCTGGCAGGGCCTTCAACCTCGTGGTGAAAGGCGGCTACTACGATGAGATAAGCGACCTCATCATAGACGCGCCAGACGGACGCAAGGTGCCGTTGTCTGACGTGGCAGACATCGTGTCGAGTGCCGGACCGAACACCATCAACCGTGAGAACGTGCAGCGCAAGATAGTAATATCTGCCAACACCAGCGGCAGGGCATTGAGCGACGTCGTAGCTGATATCAAGAAAGCAGTGGGCGAAGAGGTGAAATTGCCAGAAGGCTATCGCGTAGAATACGGTGGACAGTTTGAGAGCCAGGAGAGTGCAAGCAGAGTGCTTTATCTCACTTGTACCATCGCCATTGCAATAATTTTCCTGCTGCTCTTCATGCAGTTCCGCAATGCCAAGGAAGCAGGCGTTATTCTTATGAATCTGCCTCTTGCACTCATCGGAGGTATATTTGCTCTGGTGATTACTACAGGAGAAGTGAGCATACCGGCAATCATCGGATTCATCTCCCTCTTTGGTATCGCCACACGAAACGGAATGCTCCTCGTGACAGAATACAAGCGTCTGCGCAAAGAAGAAGGCGCTACAGTAAGGGAGGCTATAGTGAACGGTTCGCTGTCTCGATTGAATCCTATATTGATGACGGCTCTCACTTCGGCTCTTGCCCTCGTGCCACTCGCCCTTGGTGGAGACCTGCCGGGAAATGAGATACAGTCGCCTATGGCAAAGGTAATTCTCGGAGGATTGATTAGTTCAACATTACTTAACGCATTTATAATCCCCGTAATATATGAAAAGATTTCTAATCGCCGTTAGTCTCGTAATCATGGCTTTCACAGCTTCGGCAGACAACAGCGTTGACGACGTGCTGAAGCAGATAGCCCAGAATAATCTCACTCTGAAAGCTCTGCAGCACGATAACGAGGCTGACGTACTCGACATAAAGGCTGAAAATTCCCTCGACGGACTGTCGGTGGAATACAGCCCGTTCTTCAGAAGCGGATATTCGGGCGTGGCGGAGAGTGAACTCGTGGTGAGCCAGGAGATACAGTTTCCTACCAAGTATGCCGACCGCAACAAGCAGGCGAAGATTCAGAAGACGGTGGGCGGAAAAATGTATGAAAAGAACCGTCGCGACATACTGCTCGAAGCGGAACAGCTGTGTATCGACGTGATACGTTTGAACAAGACCCTGGCAATGCTTGACCAGCGTCTGAAGAACAGCGAAACCCTGCATCAGATGTACGACAAACGTATGGCGGCAGGAGATGCAAATATCCTTGAGGTTAACAAGGTGAAGCTCGACTACATGGAGGTGCAGACCATGGTAAGCGAGGCGCAAAACGAACGGATGCTCCTGCTACAGCAGCTGCAACAGCTGAATGGCGGAAAGCCCGTGACAATTGACAGTGAGAAGTTTCCTGAATTCCAGCCGATAAAGGACTTTGAGTCCTACAAGGCTCTTTATCTTGCCAGCGATGCCGATATACAGATGGCTGAGACGATGCTGAAATCTGCTGATATGAATGTGAAAATGCAGAAAAGAGGGTGGTTGCCTAACATCTCTTTTGGCTATCGTCGCAACACGGAGCAGAAAGAAGGTGTGAACGGCCTTAAGGTAGGAGTCAGCTTTCCGCTCTATAGCAACAGCAAGAGAATCAAGGCAGCCCGGGAGCGCCGGCAGAGTGCAGAGCTGCAAGTGGAGCAGGCACGCAAGGATGCTGAATCGCAGTTGCAGTCTGGCTATCAACAGCTTGTCGGCTTGCAGCAGGTGCTTGACCATAGTGATGTCAAGATGATGCAGGAGTCTATAGTACTATTCTCCAAAGCTCTCCAGCATGGAGAAATCAATGCTTTGGATTATTACACAGAGGTAAACAGCATCTACGAGAAGCTCCAGCGCCATATCGACATTCATTGTCAGAGCGCAAAACTGCATGCAGTGCTGCATAAGAACGAATTGTAAGAGATTTGAAATTGAAAATAATAGGGGCAAGAATCTGTCATGTGATTCTTGCCCCTTGACCATTGGTTCTTATTTGTCCAGACTTTTCCCTGATGATAGGATAGGGATTTGTTATTTTTCCCTGTGCACTACACTTCCGCTTGCCTGGTGTGTGGCAAGTATGAGCACTTCGGCAATCTGCACGTGCTTCGGAGCCGATGCTGCATAGAAGGCTACATCGGCGATGTCGGCACCAGTGAGCGGCTTGATGCCCTTGTATACATTGTCGGCACGCTCGTTGTCGCCATGGAAGCGCACCTTGCTGAAGTTCGTTTCCACGAGTCCCGGCTTGAGGTTCGTCACTCGCACAGCCGTGTCGGCTACGTCGATACGCAGTCCGTCAGACAGAGCCTTCACGGCTGCCTTTGTGGCACAGTATACGTTTCCTCCGGCGTAGGCGGCATCGCCTGCCACGCTACCGATGTTTATCACGTTGCCCTCGTTGCGTTTCACCATACCCGGCACCACAAGGCGCGTCATTGTGAGCAGTCCCTTCACGTTGGTGTCGATCATCGCGTCCCATTCTTCTGGCTTGGCTTCATATTCCTTGTCGAGGCCAAGGGCGAGTCCGGCATTGTTTATCAGCACGTTGATTTTCTTCCATTCCTCATCGAGCGAGTCTATCGCCTTTTTTGCGGCAGCCGTATCGCGTACATCGAATGCCAAGGTCTTCACCTCCGTGCCCCTGGCTTCCAGTTCGGCTTTGATTTCAGCCAGTTTCTCCTCGCGGCGTGCCGTGAGAATCAAGTCATAACCGCCTTCGGCAAACTTTCTTGCACAGGCTTCTCCAATGCCGCTTGTGGCTCCTGTGATAAGTGCAATCTTTTTCATCTTGATATTTTTTTATTTATTTTGTAAGTCATTGTTGTCGTATCCGTAGTGATAATCCCAATTTTTGCAAATTTAATGTATTTCTCGTAAATAAGCTTTCTATAAGCGGGCTTTTCGTGTTTTTTGAGTGAATTTTTTTCCTGTTTACCTCACAGTAATTTGATGGAAAAGAATGGAGATTGAAAATAAAACATTACCTTTGTCTGCCGTTTCCATGAAAGGAATGGAAAAATGACATGTGGGCTGTTTGTCGTCAACTCGCATTCAGACAGCTTCTATAGGATAATTCGTTTTTTTAATCACCAGCTTATGATGATAAAAGTATGCGGAATGCGCGATCCGGAGAATATTCGCGATGTGGGGAAACTGGGCATCGACATGATGGGATTTAATTTCTGTAAAGATGATCCGCGTCATGTCGGCATGATAGCGTCTTTGGCTGCCATTATTCCCGATTATGCAGACAGGAGACTCATCGCCGAAAACAATTCACCACGGCGTGTGGGAGTCTTTGCCGACGACATGCCGCAGAACATCGTCACTGCTGTATATAATTACAAGCTCGATTGTGTTCAACTTCAAGGCAGCGAGTCGCCAGTAATGATAGACAACCTTCGCCGGACTCTTGATCCTGATATTTGCAAAGGTGTCAGAATTTTCAAGACACTGAATGTGGCGAATATAGATGATTTGAAATCAAGCAGACAATATTCAGCTCATGCCGACATGTTGGTCTTCAATATGAAAAACGATGATACGGAGGGGGCAAGGTCGTGTTCAGACTTTGAGTTGCTTGATGAATACGATGGTGGTTTGCCATTCCTTGTAGGAGGAATAGTGACGGAGGATTTGGACGGCATAAAGGCTGTTTCCAATCCTTGTTTTGCAGGTGTAGACCTGAACGAAGGATTTGAGACGAAGCCTGGCATCAAAGATACCTCAAAACTTAAAGATTTCATCTCCTTATTGAGAAAATGATTTGAAGACAAAAATCAGGGAGAATATGAGAATCGCTATAATTGACAATTACGACAGTTTTACATATAACCTTGCACATCTCGTGAAGGCTATCGGTGTTGATGTTGACGTGTTGCGCAATGACTGTTTCGAACTCCACAGTCTGGCGGAATACGACAAGCTTTTGCTCAGTCCCGGTCCCGGCATACCGTCAGAGGCAGGGCTTCTTCTTGATGTGATAAGAGAATATGCCGGCAGGTTGCCAATCCTGGGAGTTTGTCTGGGCCACCAGGCTATAGCCGAAGTCTTTGGAGCAAAGATTGAGAATCTGTCGCATGTCTATCATGGTGTGGCTACGCCATGTGATATTATAGCAGACGATAGTCTGTTTGATGGCCTGCCAAGACGTATCGAGGTGGGACGTTATCATAGTTGGGTGGTCAGCAGAGAAGGCTTTCCTGAGTGTCTTGAGATTACATCTGTGAGCGATGACGGAAAGATAATGTCCTTCCGCCACCGTCATTATGCAGTGCATGGAATACAATTCCATCCAGAGAGTGTGTTGACACCGGATGGAAAGAGAATCATCGGGAACTGGTTGGGAGAATGATGCTGTTTGGTTGCATCCTTTGCAGTTTCCCGCCAATCCTTATTCTGCCACAATCTTGAATCTTACTCTGAACGAATGCTTCATCTCGTCCCAGTTGGTGCCGAGCAGCACGAACTTTCCTATTTGTGCAGTAGAACGCACATGCTTTCCGATACAAGGACATGCGTCGTAGTCGCCGATGCGCACGATACGCAGGGTTTCCGATGCGTCGTCGGGCAGTCTGTCAAGCTGCACATCGTCGGGAACATGGTCTCTGTCCACATATTCGAAAGTCACTGGCAGATCTTCGGCTATCAGCTCGTTCATCCTGCGTTCTATTTCCTTTTCCTCGTTGCGGTCGGGCTTGTGGTCAAGGATATAACTGATTTTGCTTTTCTTTCGCTCTATATGAGCGTTTCGTGATCGTTCACATCCGAACATCCTCATCATCGTCTGGTTGAGAAGATGTTCGGCGGTATGAGCCGGCGGAAACTCCTCTTTGTTGTGTGTATTCAGTTCGTAGTCCATAGATTATTATTGTTTGATTCTTTTTGATATCTTTATCACTCTGCCGCTCCATGCCTCCACTGAAAGATTCAGTGGGTCGGTGTCAGAAAGGGTGATGGTGATTTTCTCTCCGTTCAGCAGGTCGGTTCCTTCCATTATTCCTTGCTTCAGGTTGAGATAGTTGAAGGCGTGTTGCGGAATGTTTATCTTGCAGTCGCTGTTCTCGTCGCTGAAGTTGGCAAGTACTATCATCAAATCGTCTTCGTTGCTTCTTAAGAAAACGTATTGCCTGTCTGCATTGAAGTCTGCAGATGTTGGGTTTACATACATGAGGTCGAAGAACTTGCCTTCTGTTACGGCATTCTCGCTGGTCGCAATGTTTAGCACCTTCTTGTATGTGGCTTCGATTGATTTTTCCTCTTTTGTCAGTTGTCTTCTGCTTGAATATCCGTGTATCAGCGAGTCGACAGACCAGTAGTCGAATATTGTCGTTCTTCCGTCTCTTCCGCTGAATCCCTCTTCGTCCATTCCTCTCTCTCCATATTCCTGTCCGGCATAAAGCATGAACGGGTTGGTTCTCATAAGTGCGCTTGTCATAAGAGCCGGTATGCCTTTCCTGGCGTCGCCGGCAAAGAAGTCGCTTGCAATTCGCTGCTCGTCATGGTTTTCCAGGAAATAGAGCATGTGGTCAGCGATGTCGTCATTCGTTTGCCACTGTCTCGTGATATCAGTGGCGCTCCTGTGGCCGCATACCACGTCACGCAAGCTGTCATACATTCCCACCTTGTCGTAGAGATAGTCAAAACCGGCATTTATATATTCTCTGTATCTGCCGGGATTGTATACCTCGCCAATGAATTTCACGTTGTGATGTTTTTTTCTCACTTCCGTCGTGACCCATTGCCAGAAAGCTGACGGCACCATTTCAGCCATGTCGCATCTGAATGCGTCTACTCCTTTTCCTGCCCAGAATAGCAGTATGTCGAGCATCTTCTTCCAAGTGTCTGGAGTGGGGGAGAAGTGTGTGGATACTCCGCCGGCATCGCAGTAGTCCACGCCGTAGTTCAGCTTCACCGTCTCATACCAGTCGTTCCTGCCCGGTCTGTTTCCGAAGCAGTCGTTGCCTGTGGCTTTGGCTGGGAATTCCTCGTATGGTAGTTCTTCACCATGATAGAGATCGATGTCGGCTGCAAAACTTTGTTCCGGACAGTAGTAGAAATTGTTTTGCGGAGAGAATTGCATTCCTGTATTGTCGTTCTCGCCGAAGTCGGCAATGCCTTTTGGTTTTGCTGTCGATTTGTATTGTCGTGCCACGTGGTTGGGCACAAAGTCTATTATCATCTTCAAGCCGGCTTTGTGTGTGCGCTTTACGAGAGATTCGAATTCGTTCATTCGCTTTTCTACGTTAGTCGCCAGGTCTGGGTCTATGTCGTAATAGTCGGTTATGGCATATGGACTACCCGCATTTCCTTTCACCACAGCCGGATGTTGCCGTGGTATTCCGTATCGGGTATAGTCTGTTGTTGTGGCGTGTCGTATCACTCCTGTATACCATACGTGTGTGGCGCCGAGCTCCTTTATTCTGCGCAACACAGCTGGAGTGAATGCGTTGAGTTTACCGCATCCGTTGTCCGTCAGCGTACCGTTGTGTTTCCTTGTTGTATTCGTGTTTCCGAACAGTCTTGTGAAGATTTGGTAGATTATAGCTTTTTCCATAAGTTTTCCGTTTTATGCAAATTTACATATTATTTTCAAATTATCGCCAGAAGTAGGTACAAAAAAAGAGCCATAGGTGAAAAACCTATGACTCCTTATGCTGTTTAAGAGGTTGTACTTACTGTATTCCGTGAGCGGCTACAGTCTTGTCGATACGGCCGATCATACCCTGAAGAGCTTTGCCAGGACCACATTCTGTGAAGTCGTCTGCTCCGTCAGCGATCATGTTCTTTACACACTCTGTCCAGCGTACAGAGCTTGTGAGCTGTGCGATGAGGTTCTTCTTGATGTCGGTAGGGTCAGTATGAGGCTTGCCGTCAACGTTCTGGTATACCGGACACTTAGGAGCGTGGATTTCGGTCTTCTCGATAGCTGCCTCAAGTTCGTCCTTGGCTGGCTGCATGAGTGGAGAGTGGAAAGCACCACCCACCTTCAGCGGTAGGGCACGCTTTGCTCCGGCTGCCTTCAGTTTCTCGCATGCCTCGTTGATAGCCTCGATGTTTCCAGAGATAACGAGCTGGCCTGGGCAGTTGTAGTTTGCAGGCACTACCACGCAACCAGGCTTGCTTACTTCAGCACAGATTTCTTCGATCTTGTCATCGGCCAGACCTACGATTGCTGCCATTGTCGATGGAGCTGCCTCACATGCCTTCTGCATAGCCATGGCACGGGCGTAAACAAGTTTCAGACCATCTTCGAAGCTCAGTGCTCCAGCTGCTACGAGAGCAGAAAACTCTCCGAGAGAGTGACCTGCAACCATTGATGGCTGGAAAGCGTCGCCCATGCAGAGTGCGCTGATTACGCTGTGGAGGAATACTGCAGGCTGAGTAACCTTGGTCTGCTTCAGTTCCTCGTCTGTTCCGTTGAACATGATGTCGGTGATGCTATAACCGAGAATCTCGTTAGCCTTATCGAAAAGTTCTTTTGCCAATGGATTGTTTTCGTAGAGGTCCTTGCCCATACCTACGAACTGTGCTCCCTGTCCGGGAAATACAAATGCTTTCATTTTTATCTATATGTTTGTTTATAATTAAGCGCTGCAAAGTTACAAGTTTTTTGTCGGATAACAGGCATTTAGTAAACAAAAACGTGCATAATTAGTCTAAAATACCTTTTTCTTGGTAGATTATTGCTGGTTTAACTCGTTGGTGGAATTAATTTAGTGCACACATTAATCCTAATGTCGGTTTGTTATTAAATGGGCACGCTGCTTTCCCAACTGTGGTACGCTGCTTGTCCCGGATGGGCAGAATTGCTGTCAGACAAATGCCCAATAAGTTCATTTTGTAATTCCAACCATCATGTCGTACTTTTGTTTCATTCTTGTTATGGAGCGTATAATAATCATGCTTGTCTTTGTCGTTTCATATATTTGTAATACTTTTGCATCCTGCAATCATACCTTTGCCGGTACGTGTTCAGGTATATTTTAAAAGCTGGAAAGATATATTATAGCAATCATTAATTCATTATTAAAATGAGAGAATACAAGACCTACGTTTTTGATTTGGACGGTACGCTGCTAAATACCATCAATGATTTGGCGGCAAGTGTTAACTTCGCATTGAAAGAATATGGAATGTCGCAGCATACGGTTGATGAAGTGAGAAACTTCGTAGGTAATGGAGTGAAGAAACTTATGGAGCGGGCTGTTCCCGATGGACTCGACAACCCATTGTTCGAGGATGCTTATGCCACATTCAAAAAACATTACTTGGAGCATGGACTCGACACAACAAAGCCATATCCGGGTATCGTGGATCTTCTTCGCGAACTGAAAAAGAGAGGAAAGAATATTGCAGTGGTGAGCAATAAATTCTATGATGCCACAGGTGAACTCGTGCGGCATTTCTTTGGAGAATATGTTAAGGTGGCAATCGGTGAGAGGGAGAATATAAGAAAGAAGCCAGCTCCGGACACCGTGCTCGAAGCCTTCCGTCTGCTTGGTGTAGACAAAGAGGAAGCTGTATATATAGGTGACAGTGATGTTGATGTGAACACAGCAAAAAATGTCGGCATTCCATGCATCAGTGTTTTGTGGGGATTCCGTGACAAAGAATTCTTGATAGAGAATGGGGCTACGACATTTGTGGAAACTCCGCAGGAAATATTGTAGTTTCTCATTGACTTGTATTTGTCAACTGGTAGGCATTCTCTTCTTGGGCGATTCCTCTTGTGCGATTTGAGTGGCCGTCCGGCTTGACTTCAAATTTCTTTCAGTTCATCTACTTATATATAATAAAGGTGAAAAAAGTTTTAGTCATTTGGTGGAAAGACGATAATAGATTACTTTTGTCTGTATGAAAAAAATATTGTTTCTGATATTTTCCGCTATCCTTGCCTTGCCTTCGATAGTAATGGCTCAGGAGAATCTTGATGATATGAAGCAGGTGAAACCTAAGGATGTTTTGCAGGCAGATTCATTGGCAAGTCTTGAGATGAACAAAGACTGTATTGTCCCTCCATCGGTAGGGCCGCAGCCATACGCTCGCACAGAATATCTCGATAGAGGCAGACAGAATGCGGATACGTTGAATTTGCCGACTCTCAATATGAAAGGACAAGTGCCGCTCATGACTTATCCTTATGATGGGTGGTGGGGGGTCAACAACTGGACTCTCCATAAAGGTCTCAACGTGAATCTCGGTGCTTCCGTATTCGCAGCCTTTGGCAAAGGAGCCCCCAAGGGAGCAGGCTTCGCACAGGATTTGTCTATGATGTATGCTCTGCCGTTGACCAAACGGCTCACTCTTGCCATTGGCGGATGGGTGAGCAATGCATATTGGGCACACGACAGGTTTACAGATGCCGGTGTCAGCGCAGTTCTCGGATATAAATTTGATGAGCACTGGGAGGCATATGTCTATGGCAGAAAAAGCCTTGTAAACAAACCAATCCCATATCGCTTTTGTACGATGGACGACCTCGGTGACCGTATAGGCGCTGCCGTGAAGTATAATTTCAGTCCGAGTTTCAGCGTTCAGGTGTCTGTTTCTATGGGACAACGGGACTACAGAAATCCATATGGTGGAATGTTCGGTTCAGAACCGGATATGGGATTTGGAGGCATGAGGTGATTTGACTTGTAGTGTGTAGTTTACATTTTAGTGGATTTCACGTGTTTAATCGCAATTTTGTAAATGTGGCAAGGCCTGATTTCCTTTGCTAAAGCATTTTTTATAGTCAAAGTGTTTAAAATATTTTAAATACATCCTCTGTTCCTTTTGTTTCTAAACCATATTTCTTATATTTGCAAAAGAAAATTAAAAGAAGAACGAAATATTATATAGAAATTTATGTTTGAGAATCTAAGTGACAGACTTGAGCGTTCCTTCAAGATACTGAAAGGAGAGGGAAAGATTACAGAGATTAACGTTGCAGAAACGCTCAAAGATGTACGTAGGGCATTGACGGAAGCGGATGTCAATTATAAGGTTGCCAAGACTTTTGTTGACACCGTAAAGAAGAAGGCGATGGGTATGAATGTGCTCACTGCCGTAAAACCAGGACAACTTATGGTGAAGCTCGTTCACGACGAGCTCGCTGAACTTATGGGTGGTGATGCTGCCGAGCTGAAGCTTCAGGGCAGACCGTCTATCATCCTGATGTCTGGTCTTCAAGGTTCCGGTAAGACGACTTTCAGTGGAAAGCTTGCCAATATGCTCAAGAAGAAACAACACAAGAATCCGTTGCTCGTGGCGTGCGACGTTTATCGTCCTGCCGCTATTCAGCAGCTCAAGGTCGTTGCAGAGCAGATCGGTGTTCCTGTGTATTCAGAAGATGGAAACAAGAATGTCGTAGAGATTGCCAACAATGCCATAAAGGAGGCTAAGGCAAAGAGCTACGATGTCGTTATTATAGATACCGCCGGTCGTCTCGCCGTTGATGAAGAGATGATGGACGAGATAGAAAGACTGAAGAATGCCGTCAATCCCGACGAGACACTCTTCGTTGTTGACTCCATGACCGGTCAGGATGCCGTGAATACGGCAAAGACATTCAATGACCGTCTTGATTTTGACGGTGTCGTTCTGACAAAGCTCGATGGTGATACACGCGGTGGTGCGGCATTGAGTATCAGAACGGTTGTGACAAAGCCTATCAAGTTTGTCGGAACTGGTGAGAAGATGGAAGCAATCGATGTTTTCCATCCGTCACGTATGGCTGACCGTATTCTCGGAATGGGAGATATCGTCAGCTTGGTTGAGCGTGCTCAAGAGCAGTTTGATGAAGAGGAGGCAAAACGTCTGCAGAAGAAGATTCAGAAAAACAAGTTCGACTTCAACGATTTCCTCGGACAGATTCAGCAGATCAAGAAGATGGGTAATCTGAAAGACTTGGCTTCGATGATTCCGGGTGTGGGAAAAGCAATCAAGGATGTGGACATCGACGACAATGCTTTCAAGGGTATCGAGGCGATAATCCTCAGTATGACTCCAAAGGAGCGCACTAATCCGGAACTCCTCAATACGAGTCGCCGCCAGCGCATCGCCAAGGGATCCGGTACGAATATCCAGGACGTGAACCGTCTGATAAAGCAGTTCGACCAGACTCGCAAGATGATGAAGATGGTGACTGGCTCGAAGATGACACAGATGATGAACGCCATGAAGCACATGAAGGGCGGAATGCCAGGAATGCCGGGTGGTATGCCTAAGATGTGATAGGCAGGAGTTTTAATTAAGAAATTACAAAACTTACATATAAACAAGATATGCAGTTGATTGACGGAAAGGCTACAGCGGCGAAAATCAAGGAAGAGATTGCCGCTGAAGTGAAAGATATAATGGCAAAGGGAGGTAAACAGCCTCATCTTGCCGCTATTCTCGTGGGTCACGATGGCGGTAGCGAGACGTATGTAAAGAACAAGGTTCTCGCTTGTGAAGCTTGCGGATTCAAAAGTTCACTGATACGTTTCGAAGAGAATGTGAGCGAGGAGGAACTCCTTGATACAGTGAAGAAACTGAATGACGATGCTGATGTTGACGGTTTTATCGTTCAGCTCCCGCTCCCCAAGCATATTGATGAGCAGAAGGTAATCGAGGCTATCGACTATAGAAAAGATGTTGACGGATTCCATCCAGTCAATGTGGGTAGAATGGCGATAGGTCTGCCTTGCTTCATCTCAGCCACACCGCTCGGCATACTGACATTGCTTCAGCGTTATAATATCGAGACGTCTGGCAAGAAATGTGTTGTTCTCGGCAGAAGCAACATCGTAGGCAAGCCTATGGCACAGTTGATGATGCAGAAGCAGTATGGTGACTCCACGGTGACTGTATGTCACAGCCATTCCAAGACTCTCAAGGAGGAATGTCGCGAGGCTGACATCATAATTGCAGCCATCGGCAGACCGGACTTCGTTACTGCTGATATGGTGAAGGAGGGTGCCGTAGTAATCGATGTCGGTACCACACGTGTGCCGGACGCTACACGCAAGAGCGGATTCCGTCTTAATGGAGACGTGAAGTTCGATGAGGTCTCTCCAAAATGCTCTTTCATCACTCCTGTTCCTGGCGGAGTAGGACCGATGACTATCTGCTCGCTCATGAAAAACACTTTGGCGGCAGGTAAGAAGGAGTATTACAAATGATAATAAGACAGAACAAAATAATTCAATATCATGACGGCAGAAGAATTTTACATGGAAGGAAGGGAGTTTCAGCGTGCTGGAAACTGGCAGGAGGCTATCCGCTGCTATAATGAAGCGATAGCTCTAGATGCAGAATGCGCTGCCGTTGAGGCCAAGAGGATGGTTATGGACATCCTCAACTTCTACAACAAGGATATGTACAACCCATAAACATGATGTGGGTTTGTGCATTTTCTTGTGACTGACGAAAGAAAAATTTAGACTAAAAGATTTTATAAGCTTAAGGCGATGGACATGAGGAGACGGGTTATCTCCTGTAGTCCTTAACTGTTACCCTTTAATTTAATTTAGAAAAGACATGGGCAAAATCAAAGGATCAATTGTAGTTAACACAGACCGCTGCAAAGGCTGCTCTCTGTGTGTTGTAGCTTGTCCTAAGGATGTCATCGCATTGTCTGACAAACATGTCAATGTGAACGGTTATCCTTATGCCGTGGCTGTACGCCCCGATGATTGTATCGGTTGTGCGTCGTGTGGTATCGTATGTCCTGATGGATGTATCAGTGTTTACAAAAAACGTATGGAGGATTAAGCAATGGCAGAAAAAGAAATTCTTTTAATGAAAGGAAATGAGGCTATCGCTCACGCAGCAATCCGTTGCGGATGTGATGCTTATTTCGGTTATCCTATCACACCTCAGAGTGAGGTGATCGAGACTCTTGCAGAGCTCAAGCCATGGGAGACAACTGGTATGGTAGTTCTCCAGGCTGAGAGTGAGGTGGCATCCATCAACATGGTTTATGGAGCGGCAGGTGCAGGTAAGAAGGTATTCACTTCTTCATCAAGCCCTGGTGTAGCCCTTATGCAGGAGGGAATCTCTTATATGGCAGGTGCTGAGCTTCCAGGTGTATTCATCAACGTGCAGCGTGGTGGTCCTGGTCTGGGAACTATCCAGCCTTCACAGAGTGACTATTTCCAGTCTACTCGTGGTGGTGGTAATGGTGACTATTATGTTATCGTTCTCGCTCCATCTTCAGTTCAGGAGATGGCAGACTTCATGGATCTCGCTTTCACACTTGCATTCAAGTATCGCATGCCAGCGATGATTCTTAGCGACGGTGTTATCGGTCAGATGATGGAGAAGGTGGTATTGCCACCAGTTAAGCCACGTCGTACCGAGGAGGAAATCAAGAAAGAATGTCCTTGGGCTACATTCGGTCGCACACCAGACCGTAAGCCAAACATCATCACTTCTCTTGAGTTGCAGCCAGAGGTCATGGAAATCCGTAACCAGAAGCTTCTCAAGAAGTATGAGCTGGTAAAGGAGAATGAGGTTAGATATGAGACTTCACAGTGTGAGGATGCTGACTATCTGTTTGTTGCATTCGGTAGTGCAGCCCGTATCTCAGAGAAGGCAATGGAGCTCGCTCGCGAGGCTGGCTTGAAGGTCGGACTCTTCCGTCCTATCACATTGTGGCCTTTCCCGGAGAAGCAGCTTGAGGCTCTTGCTAAGGGCAAGAAGGGTGTTCTCTCTGTTGAGATCAACGCCGGCCAGATGGTAGAGGATGTACGTCTCGCTACCCACGGCACTGTGCCAGTAGAGCATTTCGGCCGTCTTGGTGGTATCGTTCCAGATCCAGAGGAGATTGTAAACTCTCTGAAAGAGAATATCAAGAGCGGAAGATTTAATGGCTAATCTTTAATTTTGAAACAGCATGAAAGAAGATATAATTGCACCAGAGAATCTGGTATATGAAAAACCGTCGTTGATGAACGACACTCCTATGCACTACTGCCCAGGTTGCTCTCATGGAGTTGTTCATAAGCTCGTTGCAGAGGTTATCGAAGAGATGGGCATGCAGGACAAGGCTGTAGGTGTAAGCCCGGTAGGTTGCTCTGTATTCGCATATCGTTATATTGACATCGACTGGTCTGAGGCTGCTCACGGACGTGCTCCTGCAGTTGCTACTGGTATCAAGCGTTGCTGGCCAGACCGTCTCGTGTTCACATATCAGGGTGATGGTGACTTGGCTTGTATTGGTACAGCTGAGACAATCCACGCACTGAACCGTGGTGAGAACATCACTATCATCTTCATCAACAATGCCATTTATGGTATGACTGGTGGTCAGATGGCTCCTACTACATTGCTCGGACAGAAGACTGTAACTTGTCCTTATGGCCGTACACCGGAGCTTCACGGATACCCATTGAAGATGACAGAAATCGCTGCCACACTTCAGGGTACATGCTATGTTACACGCCAGAGCGTTGACACAGTAGCAGCTATCCGTTCAGCAAAGAAGGCTATCCGCAAGGCTTTCGAGGCTTCTATGCAGGGCAAGGGCTCAAGCCTCGTAGAGATTACAAGTACATGTAACAGTGGTTGGAAACTCTCTCCTGTAAAGGCAAACGAGTGGTTGCGTGAGAAAATGTTCGAATTCTATCCGAAAGGAGACCTTAAAAATACTATAGACGAATGAAAAAAGAAATAATCATATCAGGATTTGGTGGTCAGGGTGTTCTTTCCATGGGTAAGATCTTAGCTTACTCTGGTCTTATGGAAGACAAGGAAGTAACATGGATGCCAGCTTACGGACCAGAGCAGCGTGGTGGTACTGCCAACGTTACTGTAATCGTAAGCGATGAGCGTATTTCATCACCAGTGCTCAGCAAGTTTGACATTGCTATTGTACTCAACCAGCCATCACTCGACAAGTTCGAGTCTCGCGTTAAGCCAGGTGGTATCCTCATCTACGAGGGAAATGGTATCATCAGCCCCCCAACCCGCACCGACATTGACATCTATCGCATCGATGCTATGGACAAGGCTGCAGAGCTCAAGAATACCAAGGTGTTTAATATGATCGTACTTGGTGGTATGCTCAAGGTTTCTCCTGTGGTTAGTGAGAATGGTGTTGAGAAGGCTCTATTCAAGACTCTTCCTGAGCGTCACCACAAGTTGATTCCTCTGAACATGGAGGCTATCAAGATTGGTGGAGACATCATGCAGAAGCAGTAATATTTCAACTTCTTATATAACAAAATGGGGGTATGTCGTATTTGGCATACCCTCATTTTGTAGTATTTTGAGTTTGCTTGGCTTTTCGTCAAGTAATAATGCTTGTTTGGTTGCTATAGAATATTTGTTTTCTTCTTCCTTAAGCTATACTTTCCGTGCTTGTCAAACACGAGCCAGTATAGCACAGGCAGGATTGTGGCTATGAGAACCATCGAGATTAGTGTGCCGAAGAATATCACAGCACCCATTGGCGACCATAACGTGTTGTTTTCCAACATCATCGGCAATACGCCCACTGAGGCTGCTGCTGATGTGAGGAAGATAGGGCGCATGCGTCGCTCGCCGGCTTGGAAGGCGGCATCGCGTATTGACAGTCCCTTGTCGCGCCGGAGTTCCTCGGCATAGTCGAGCATGATGATACCGTTGCGCACAAGTATTCCCATCAGACTGACAACACCCAATACACATGTCAGGCTGACGTCATATCCCGTGATGAAGAGTCCTATGGCTGCTCCGAAGATGCAGAGCGACATTGAAGAGAGATTTACCAATGCCAGACTGATGCGTTTGAAATGGAAGAGGAGAATGAAGAATATCACCAGTATCGCAACCATCACTCCCGATATCACTTGCGGCATGGTTTCAGCATCTTTTTCCGACATACCTCCTACTTCCCATGTGAGATTCGGGTCGAGTGAGAGTCCGGCAACCTTTGTCTTCAGCTCTTCAGACAGCTTGTTGGCGTTATATCCTCGTAATGGTTCGCCCACGATAGATATTGTGCGGACACCATTACGGCGTATTATGCTGCCGTCATGCCAGTCAGGTGAAATCTTTGCCAACTGCCGTAGCGGTACGCTGGCTGTTCCACCCATTACGGGGATGTATTCATTTGCCAAATCACTGTCGTTTTCCGATTTCAGTACCATTTTCACCGGGTAATCGCCTTCCCAGAGAGTAGACGTCGGTAAACCGCTGCCGAAATGAATTGCCAGGTCAGCAGAGAGGATAGTCTTGTTCACACCCAGTCTGTTTGCCTCTATAGCATCCGGTGTAACCCTTATTCCAGGCTGCGGTTCCTCGTAATTTGTTCGTATCAGGTTTATCCCCTCCACCTCATGCATGCAGGCGGCAATCTGTTTGGCAGCCTTTTTCAGGTCGCTGATACTGTCGCCGCTCACTCTTATCTCGATGGGATAAGAAGCAGAATTATAGTCCATCTGCTTGAAGCGGATATAGCAATTCGGGAAATAGTTGGAATAATGGTCGGCATACTTGTTGAGCACCTCCTCCGTAGCATCATTGCTCACGGTATTTACAATGAACTGTGCGAAGTTTGGTCCGCCAATCTGTGGAGCGTATGTAGTGTGAAAACGTGGCGATCCTTGTCCGATAAACATCGTTACGGCAGTCACTTTAGGGTCTCGTTTCAGAATATTAGCCATGGAGTCGGCTATAATGGATGTCTTTTCAGCTGTCGTACCGTTGGGAAGATAGAATTCCACGGCAAACTGGTTGCGCTCTGCGATAGGCATCATTCGCTGTGGCAGTTTCACGAATATCATGGCTCCAGTGGCAACCAGAGCGGCTCCTATGACAAGCGTGGTGCGTGGAAAGGCAAAACAGCGGTCTAACAACCACGTATATCCCGTTTGCAGATAGTCAAGAGGTTTCTTCTTTGCGTCAGGTTTCGGTGTGCTGGATATGCCTTGGTGTATCACGATATATTGCAGATAAGGAGTCAGGAGCAGTGATACTGTCAGCGAAATGCTCAAGATGATGAACATCGCCCATGGGAACGACTGCACGAAATCGCCCATATCACCGTGCATGGTGAACAGAAACGGGAAAAAGGTCAGTGAGATGCTCAGTGTGGCAGATAGCACCGACATGAAGAATTCTCTCGGGGCTGCTATGGCAGCATGCCATCGAGACATGCCGTGTCCCAGTTTTTCCATGTAGTTGTCAATAATCACTACGGAGTCGTCTACTACCATTCCCAATGTCACTATGAGTGCTGCCAGTGTCACAGTGTTCAGTTCCATGCTGAAGAGATAGAAAATGCCGATTGACGAGAATATGGTAATTGGAATGCTGAGGGCAGAAACCTCAGCCACGCGTCTTGGCATCAGCAGGATGACCACAATGATGACCGAAATGACCGAGATGAGCAGTTCCTGCAGAAAGTTCATCACCGATTCGTTCACCACTTTGCTTTGGTCGGTGATGGTGGCGATATGCACATCCTTTGGCAAGGTCCCCTCAAACTCGTCCAATGCCTTGTAGACATCATTTCCCATCTTCACAATGTCGTTTCCTGGTCGCATCTCGATAGACAGGAGCACACATTTGTTGCCATTGCTCTTGATGTATTTCTCCTGTTTCGGGTATTCCCTCGTTATGCGTGCAATGTCTTTGAGCCTCACGATGTTGCCTTTCGGGTCGGAATATACAATCTGTTCCGCCACATCACGCTCGTTGTTGTAGGAGTCGGTGATATGGATAGGCAGAGTTAGATTGCCCATGTCCAGACTTCCGCTAATGGTGGTGAATCCCTGAAGCGCCAGTTCGTTGAGTATCTTGAAGGGTCCGATGCCATATTTCGACAGCTTGTTCTGGTCCAGATAAATGCTTATCTGTTCGTTCTGCAAACCGTATGTCCGGAGGTTGGATATGGCGTCGATGCGTCGGAGCCTGTCTTTCAGGTTGTCTATATAGGTGTTTAGTTCCCGGTAAGTCTTCTGTTTGCTTTCAATCGTTATGAGCAAAGCCGATGTCTCGGCAATATCGTCTACCGCCTGCAATGCGATTACTCCAGAAGGCAGTGAAGACTTGAATGCCTGCAGTCCATGTTTGAACTTGCTCCAGAAAGCATCTTTGTCTTCCACATAGTCGTTCAGTTCCATGAATGCAATCAGCATGCCGTCTTTGCTCTGTGTGTATGTCTTCTTTTTATTCACCTCTTTATATCCGAAGATGAAATTCTCCAGAGGTTTCGCCACCCGTTCTTCCACCTCTGCCGATGTGGCACCCGGATATACTGCTACGCATGCACCTTGGCGTACCGTGAACTGCGGCATCTCCTGCTTCGGCATCGTGGCGAGTCCCAGTATTCCAAGGAGCACGAGCATTCCCATAAGCAATATCACGATATTGTGGTTACACATCGCAGCCTCTATGAATGACCGTTTTATCACCCGGTTAGGTTTCCTCGTGAGGCGCGCTTTGATGTGTTCCCGAAGGGCAGTGTCCTTCTTCTTCGCCTTTTTGTCCATGTCCATGTTATTTCCTTTCCGTCATTATCTGTCCATACCCTTGCCGGTGTCCACTCTCATTCCCTCAGACACCTTCTGCTGGCCGTTTACTATAACTTGGTCGCCTGGTTTCAGTCCAGACAGGATTATAATTCCGTCCCCTTCGAAGTCGCCGGTCTCCACACGCTGTTGATGCGCCTTCCCGTTTACTACAGTCCAAACGAATCTAGAATTGTCCACATCCAGTTCTATGCTTTGTGGTGGCACGATGATATGCGCCTGTTCTTTTGTTGCGCCGCCCGTAACGTTGGCGTTGCACACCATGCCGGGGAGAAGACGCCCATGAGTGTTGGCGATACCCACTTTTATGTCATAAGTATGTGATATGGGATTGGCGTCGATGCCCTTTTCCGAAACCGTTCCATAGAATACAGCATTGTCAAGTGCAGCAACCGTCAGTTTCACCTTGTCGCCGATGCGTAGATGTGAAATCTCGCTTTCAGGAACAGAAACCTTCGCGTTTACCTGTTCCACATCAGCCAACTTCAGTACGGGTTGTCCTGGCAGGACGTACGTTCCCAAATCCGCATTCTTTGAGGCTATCACTCCGGCAAAAGGAGCCGTGAGCGTGGTGTGCGACAGTTGTTGGCGGGCTATGCTCTCTGCCGCTTTCGCCTGTTCCAGTTTGCTTTCAATATCCACCCATTGCAGTTCGGAAATCGTTCCTGCCTTATGCAGGGGCAGAAATCTCCTATATGCGTCTTCCGCCTGCTTCAGAGCAGTCATCGTACTTTTGTGAGCCTCCCTCACTGTGGTCGGGTTTATGGTGGCGAGCACTTGTCCTTTGCTCACCCTGTCTCCCTCATCCACTCTTATGGAAGTGATGTTGCCGGCAATCTCGAAACTTAGTGTTGACCCTATTTTTTCTTCTATAGTCCCGACATAATCTTTGGTTTCTCCAAGCGCCGTACTGCCCACGGTGATAGTCTCCGTTTTGATTGTCTTCTGCTCCTTCTTCTTCGCTTGTTTTGAGCATCCTGTCAGTAATAATCCGCCGATAATGAATGCCACAAGCCATCCTGTAACTGTATTTTTCCTTTTCATCTCAATGTCAAATTTATACCTCAAATAATTATATGATGTTCAATAATGCAAAGGTATGTCTTTTATGCGGAAGCAAAATGTCGTGCTGGGATAAAAAATGTAAAAAGGGAAACGAAAGACGTGGTTTCCGTCACCAAATCCGGCAGCAGTCCCCGATTTGGTTTTAATAATTATTGTGGAGATTATAAAGCAAAAAAAGAGGCATTTACTTTCGTAAACACCTCTTGATGAAATCTAATTCTTAGTGACTCCGACAGGATTCAAACCTGTAACCTTCTGATCCGTAGTCAGATGCTCTATTCAGTTGAGCTACGGAGCCATATTTCTGAATTGCGAGAGCAAAGGTAGGGATTTATTTTTAATCTGCAAAATATCCGTGGACTTTTTTTGAAAATCACTTGATTTTTGATTTCTATTTTACATATTCCGCTCTATCTTGTCAGAAATATACTTTTTTGTGATGAAGAAATATGACAATGCTGCAATAATGCTGCTTGTCAACAGGATGTAGTAAATATTGTCTGTTGTAAACTCGCAGACAGGGTTTTGTGGGGCTGCGGTCATCAAGCTTGTGAATAATCCGATGCTTATTCCCAATTCCAGAGTCAGGAAATATGTGCTCAAGGCAGAGCCGCGCTGACAATGGTCTGCTGTCTCGATGAAGCACGAATGATGTACAGACATCAGTATCGTTGCCGCCGCTCCTGATGCCACCATACAGATGAGATGCAGCAAGGGATTTACAGTCAATGCCCTTATTGCCAGAATCAGCGATGCCGCAAGCAGCGCATAGCCAATGGCCGGCAGCATTGTAGTGGTGTGGTTTCCGCCGCAGAGAGTGAATTTGCATTTCGTGGTCTGTGATTTGCGGAAGAAGATGATGTATATTGCCAATATTGCCAGCAGAATACCAGCCAATATGCCGGCAAACTCTTTCATTTGTCTTATGCAGATGATCACGGTTCCTATTACTATGCCGATGGCGATGTTCGGGATAATGATCGGCAGACTTGACACCACGAAGAAACGGTCGCATGACATTCTCTTCAGGGTTTCTTCCGGGGCCTTGAACGGGAACTTGATGCTCGACATTATATATATCGCTATGAAACAAGATGCCATGGCGGTATACAGCACATTCTGTATGTTGGATTCTATTACCATCAGCAGTCCGATTGACCCTCCGGCAGGAATTGCCGCCAGATGCGTCCATGCCATGATGGTGTTTGCTTTTGTGCGGTGGTCAGAGTCGCAGCAGTCTATTGTCAGCGTGCTGCTGAGAATCATCAGCGACAAACCGAAGAAAGCCCCCATCAACCCCCTTGTCGCGAGGAGGAAGACGGGACTTTCCTGTATTATTCCTTTGAGCAGGAATTCATCCATCAGATACGTCGTTGCCAGAATTGTCAGCGCCATACATGCCGTTGACAATATGCAGACTTTGTTGCGTCTGTATCTCTGGATGAGATATGAACAGAATAAGCCAAAGGCGAATACCGATACTCCCGGCATTCCCGTCCATGATGCTATCTGTGTCTGTGATAGTTCCAGGACAGAAGACAGAATCTCCGGCATTGTCGGAATCAGCATATACATTGCCGCGGCAATGAAAAATGTAGAAGTAGTCAGTTTCCAGAAGTCAGTATGCATTTGGCGTTGTTTTAGTTAATATCAATACGATTCCTCGCTGTTGGGGAAATCGCTGCTCTTCACGTCTCTTATGTAGTTGCCTATGGCGTCTGTCATGACGGTGTTGAGGTCGGCATATCTGCGCAGGAATTTAGGACTGAATCCCTTTGTCATTCCGAGCATATCGTCCACCACGAGAATCTGTCCGTCAGTTCCGTTTCCGGCTCCGATACCGATTGTAGGGATGGTCAGTTCCTTGCTCACCTTTGTGGCAAGACTTGCCGGCACCTTCTCGAATACCACAGAGAAGCATCCTGCTTCCTGGAGCAGCAAAGCGTCAGAAACGAGTTTCTCAGCCTCAGCCTCCTCTTTTGCGCGCACGGCATAAGTACCGAATTTGTTGATGCTCTGCGGAGTCAGTCCGAGATGTGCCATAACAGGGATGCCGGCATCCAATATACCCTTCACGGTATCAATGATTTCCACTCCGCCCTCAAGTTTCAGAGCGTCGCATCCGCTTTCCTTCATTATCTTGATGGCGTTTTTCACGCCCTCTTTTCTGTCCACCTGATAGCTTCCGAACGGCATGTCGCATACCACGAGAGCTCTTTTTACTGCTCTTGCCACGGCACTTGCGTGATAGATCATCTGGTCTATCGTAATAGGTAGGGTAGTGCTGTTGCCCACCATCACGTTAGAGGCAGAGTCGCCTATCAGAATACCGTCGATACCGGCACCGTCAACGATACCAGCTGTGGTAAAGTCGTATGACGTCAACATTGAGATTTTCTCTCCACGCTCCTTCATTTCGATGAAACGATGGGTCGTAACCTTTCGGTTGTCGCTTACTAAATAACCTGACATTTTCTTTTCTTGTTTTTTTATTTCTTTAATTGGTTTATACTCATTATTATGTTCATCAGGCATCTTGTCCCAATGATTTCATTATTCCTTCGTAACTCAAGCCTGTGTAGTCGTCAACAACGGTGTCTGAGTATGGTTCTATTGCCTCATGGGAGTTTGTCGTTGCAAATCCCACTACGAACATTTTTGCAGCCCTTCCTGATTTCAGTCCGTTGAAGCTGTCCTCCAGAACCACGCATTCGTCAGAAGTCAGTCCGAAACGCTCTGCGGCTTTCAGATAGCAGTCTGGCGACGGTTTGCTCTCGTCGAAGTCTTCTGAAGTGAGAATCTCGTCGAAATACCCCTTGAACTCCGGGTGCTTGGCATACACGTTCTTCATCTTCATCACGTTGGAACTTGTCACGACGGCAGTCTTTACGCCATTCTCGCGTATGTTCTTTACGAAATCCTCAAAGCCTCTGACATATTCAAACTGCATCTCGTCTTCAAACCTGTCGAGCCTTCTTGTTATCTCCTCCTGCACCGATGGGTCAGGGAAGTATTTGTCGTATATCTCCACAAGGGTCTGTCCCTTGATGAGCTTTTCCATCTCGTGGCTTCCTGGATAGTATTCCTTGAATTGGTTGCCCCAGAATATCGTGTATTGCGGTTCGGTGTCGAACACCACGCCGTCAAGGTCGAACAGGGCACCTCTGAACTGTCTTTTATTCATTATTTTTCGATTCATTTTTCTTATAAGTCTGCAAAAGTACTAAAAAATATATTAACACTTGAATTTTGTACGTATAAAATCGCTTTTGTAGGTTTTTCCTTAACTTCCAATGGTCATTGTGCCGTTAATTGCATCAGATTTCAATTGCTTGCAGTCATATTTTTGCCAGTCGTCTCTACCTTGTCTTTATTCCGGAAACAGTTAACTTTCATTTGTCAATCGAACTATAAATGAGTGTACTAAATAACACATCAGGTGCTGACTATTTGTAAATTGCGAAATATTGCCGTATGTTCCAAAATTCGCATTTATTATACATAAAGTCGGAAATCTGCACAAACGACAAAAAAATGTGTAGTTTGGCTTTGTTTCAAAAGTCCTTTGATGTATTTTTGCACAAAAAATGTAAGTTTATGCAGTTACTTAAAAATTTTAACACCTTAATTAATCGTTTGCAGTCATTGGAAAACAGAAAAAAAGTAGTACTTGTTTGCCCAAATGACTCACATACTGAATACGTGATTAACCGCGCCTTGGAAGAAGGTTTCGTTGATTTCACCCTCGTGCTTGGAGGTACGAGAGCACCGTTCATCGACCGCTTCCTTGCAGACTATCCTGATCATGTTACCGTTCATGAGACAGCCACACCTGACGATGCCGCAGCCTATGCCGTGAAGCTCGTTCACGATGGTGGAGCTGATGTTCTTATGAAGGGTACCCTCAATACCGACAATCTCCTGCGCGCTGTGCTCAACAAGGAATATGGTCTTCTGGAGAAGGGCCATGTGATGACACACGTGACAGTTGTAGAGATACCATCATACGACAAGCTTCTCGTTTTCTCAGATGCTGCCGTATGCCCACGTCCGACCGACGAGCAGTTCAAGGCTATCCTTGGTTATGTTCTTGGAGTTTGCCGCAGTCTCGGTGCCGAAAGCCCGAAGGTTGCCCTTATCCATTGCACAGAGAAGGTGAGCGAGAAGTTCCCACACACATTGAGCTATGAGTCAATGAAGGAGATGGCACGCAATGGCGAGTATGGCGACTGCTGTGTTGATGGTCCTATGGATGTCAAGACTGCCTGCGATTCAGACAGTGGTGCAATCAAGGGCATCAGCTCTCCTGTAGTAGGTAATGCCGACGCTCTGATTTTCCCGAACATCGAGTCCGGAAATGTGTTCTACAAGACTCTCACCTTGTTTGCCAAGGCAGAGACAGCCGGAATGCTTTGCGGAACAACCGCTCCTATCGTAGTGGCTTCAAGAGCCGACAGCGGAGAGTCTAAGTTCAACAGCCTTGCCCTTGCTTGTTTGGCAGACAAGGTTAACAAGTAATCAATATTACAAAACTATACAATATTAATCTTAATGAAAATACTTGCTATCAACCCAGGTTCCACTTCTACCAAGTTGGCTATTTATGAAGATGGAAAACAGGTTTGGGCCGGTGGTGCCCATCACGACCTCAATGAAATCGCTCATTTCCATCAGACGATAGATCAGTATGAGTATCGTAAGGAGTTCATCGTGAAGCGTCTGAAAGACGAGGGTATCGCTATGGATTTCGATGCTGTTATGGGTCGTGGCGGTCTGCTTTGCCCACTCAAGGGTGGAGTTTATGCTGTCAACGAGAAGATGAAGCACGACCTGCTTCATACCAAGCACGACCATGTGTGCAACCTCGGAGCTATCATCGCCGATGAGATTGCCAAGGAGTGTGGTTGTCCTGCTTTCATTGCAGACCCTGTTGTAGTAGACGAGTTCCAGTTGAAGGCCCGCGTTTCCGGTGTTCCTGGCATCAAGCGTGAGTCAATCTTCCATGCTCTCAACCAGAAGGCTGTAGCCCGCCGTTACGCCAAGTCTATTGGCAAGAAATACGAAGAGCTCAATCTTATCGTTGTCCACTTGGGAGGTGGTATCTCAGTAGGTGCCCATCGCAAGGGACTCGTGATTGATGTCAACAACGCCCTCAACGGTGAAGGTCCTATCTCTCCGGAGCGTGCCGGAACAGTTCCTTCAGAGGCTTTGGCTACTTTATGCTTCAGCGGCAAATATACCCTCAATGAAGTTAAGAAGATGCTCCATGGCAAGGCTGGTCTTGCAGCATATCTTGGTACATCAGATATGATTACCATCGAAGAGAAGGCTATTGAAGGCAAGGAGCCATACAAGACTCTCGTTGCAGCTATGGATTATACCGTGGCAAAGGAGATCGGAGCGATGTTCGTTGCCTTGAAGGGACAATGCGACGCCATTATCCTTACAGGTGGTATAGCATACAGCGATTATTGCGTTGCCGACATCAAGGAGCAGATAGAATATCTTTGTAAGGTAGTCGTTTTGCCGGGAGAGAACGAGATGGAGTCGTTGGCAGAGAATGCTTTCGGAGCATTGACCGGCGAACTTCCTGTTCTGACCTACACCGGCGTTTCTTGCGCAGAGGAGATTCCTGGTATGGCTGAGGCTTAACTGGAGTTTCTTTTCCGTAGATTTTTCATATATTCCGAAATCGGTAATTAAGGCTTGCCGGGATTCTGGTCCTGAGGATAATGCAAGGTTGATTATTTACAGATTTAGGATAAAAAAATAAAAACAGCTTTCTTCACAGAGAGCTGTTTTTTGATTCAATAGGTATTAGCTTCTAAGGTAAAAAGATTGTATTCAGGATAACTGTTGCAAATTTATAGCGTTTTTGGCTTGTAACAAAATAAATTTATATGTTACATAGCAGGTTTTTGCTGTTTCTTGCCGTTTTAACTTACTTTTTGTAAGCATTATGGATTTTCTTTGTCTTAGAGCCTGTCTGAGCCATGTGAAACATCGGTTTGATGCATGTCAAGATGAAAAACGCAACTCAAACGTTATTGCCTGAGTTGCGTTATTCATTGTCAGTTGAGATGAGGCTTATAATTCTATGCCTATCTTTCTCATTACTTCCTGCTCCTTCTGTCCGTAGCTGGTCAGAGCCTGGAAACCAAGAGAGCTGCGTTTCAGGTTGTGCAGGCGATGCAGTTCTTCGTGATACTCTTTGGCAATGATCTCACAGAAGAATATTTTGGAGAACCCAACGTCAGTAAGCGTGTTGCCGGCAGAAAGCATCTTTCCCTCTTCTATGTTTGAAACATCGTCAAGACGGAGGAACTGTTTCCCCTTGTCATCCTCGTATGCTGTAAGCAGAGCGTCATCCTTACGGGCAGGACAGATGAAGATTGGTTTGCTCTGTGCATACATCTTGTATGAACTGCCTCTGCTCTTGTCTGTCAGCTGGTCCATAGGAATCCTGTTCACCTTGCCGTCTTCATATACGACAATCAGACTGCCCTCAAGTTCATCGTCATGAATGGCGAGCGTCAGGATGCCGTCCTCCCATTCCACTTCGTCCAGCATGCACCAGTTTCCGATTGATTGTATGCGCAGATAGCAGGAAGTGTCAATGCCATAGCCGTCAACCCAGTTTTCTGTGATGTTGCTTCTCAGTTCACTTGTGCCGATTATGTCGTCAGGCAATGCCTTTGTCTTGATTTTGACCGTCTGCTCCTTCTTTTCCTCCTGCTCGGCAGTTTCCTGAACATCGTCTTCTTCTTCCGGTTCCGACACTCTTGTGTCGTATTGGGCGAAGTTTCGTTCTTTCATGATGTCTATCAGTTGCGACTGGTCGATGAGATGTGTTGAAGACCCTTCCCGCAGATAGAAATTGTTGTCGAGCCGCAAAGGAATCGGAGTCTTGCTTGCAGCCACCTTGATGGCATATATCCAGTGCTTGCCAGCCTCGGGATGCTCAATGACGACAGAGGCGTTTACCGAATCGCCGAGAGAAGTGCGAATCTGGTTTCTGACATAGAGGTCGAACTTGTCTTTGCTATCTTCAAAGAATTCCAGGTCGTCGGCAAGACCCTTGGCGGTGCCTGTGTCGTAGACACCGAGATAGAGGGTTCCACCGTATGCGTTTACCATGCCGCAGATCACCTTCATGATGTTGAACGTCTGTTGCTTGATATCCGCACGCATATTGTTGTTTGGAGGGAACACGATTGATGTCTTGAACTCTGTGGTCTGGTTTTCTTCTCCGAACGAGTAAATCTGCGGAAGTTCTACGTTCACGTTCAGAACGCCCCTTATCTTGTTTATGATAGCCTTCTGGTGCTCCTGCAGTCCAAAGCCTTCCGCCATGTTGTATGACAGCATCAGACGCGAGAGTTTGCTGAGAATGTTGTCAGGTTCGTTGTCGTTCACCATGCTCCACAGATACGGGTTCTTGTCTTGCTGTCCGAAGCAGTTCACGATTCTCATTTCCGAGAGGCGCTGCTTGAGGATAGGGAATTTTTCAACGATGTCGCCGTAGTCATTGCCCAGTGCTTCAAGTTCCTCGTCGTTTATCTTGCCATTCTCGCCATAGTCTTCCAGTATGCTGAGGAAGTGCTGCCTTTGTTCCAGATATTGCATCATCGCCTTGTCGTCGATCATCTTTGACAGGATGTGGGCTATCGACAGGAACGCATAGGCACGGATATTGTCGGTTTCCAACACCGCCTTATGGTCGAAGATGTTGATGATTTCTTTCATGTAGTCCAGTTCGAAGATGTCTTCAGATGCCGCCATCGCTTCTTCTTCCAGTTCTTCCTCAGTTTCCTCGTATAGCTCATCCTTGTACTCATGAAGCACGCTTTCTGCTGCCTCTTTGATGACAACCGCCTTTTCTCCAATACCGGTTATTTCTCCCTGTATTGCGTTTGGACGGGAAGCGTCAGTCACACGAACACTTACCGTGTCGCCGATGTTTAACTGGGCGAACTCATCAGAGGGATGTATGAAGATGCCATAGCCGTATTCTGTAACACCACAGAAGATATCATTCTTTGGATCGTAGTAGAATATGGTGCAGTCGGACTCTTCGCCGAAACTAACCTGATCTTTGATTAGCCCGTCAATGAATGACACGGCGTCAAACATATAGGTGCGCACCTCGTCGTTTGGGCTGCCAACGGAATTCACCCTTGCCTTGAACAGGATAGGCTTGCCGTCGATGTAGAAAGAATCGATGTCCAGTTGTGGGTCGTAATGGAACAGACCTATAGAGCCTCCTTTCTGGTATGTGTCAATCCAGCCCTCGCCCTCATATTGGTCATCCTCAATTCTGCAGTAAAACCTGTTTTGGTGGTACTCGTCCTTCCAGAGCACTCTGATGGTGACAGTTGTGCCCACCTCTGGGGCAATCTTGCGTTGGGGGTGTATGGATGGCGTCTTCTTCTCCTCAAAAAGGGCGTTTTCAACTTTCTTCCAATAGTCTTTCCACATTCTTACCTTTGCCTTCTTTCCGATAGAGTATTTTCCGGGTTGGTCAAGGAATATCTGCAGGTTGAACCATCCTGGGAAATCCTGCGGGAGTATGTTCTTCTCTTTTGAGGCAGAAGAAGACCTCGCTATTGTTATGCTGTCGGCACTTACGGTGAAGCGCACGTTGTGAGCCTCGTATGAGCGTGTGAGGAAGGTAGTGCTGCTTTCCTTGGTTGCCGCCATCTGGTATGCCAGAAGTTCCGTCTGTCTGAAATCCCTGCCCCATGAGAAGTCTTTCATCTTGTCTTCAGACACCACAAGGGTGGTGAATGCCCTGTCTGCAAGTTGTTCGGCGAGGTTGTGGGTGTGGTCGTTGTCGCCAAGCACATTTCTGCTCCTTGTGAATGACAGATAGTGGAACAGCAGCGAACGGTATAATGCCACGTTTATGTCCTTGCCGTTGGTCATCAGGAGCAGATAGCATATAGAACGCACCATGCGGCTCAGCAGCAAGTTGTTCTGCTCGTTGTCGATTACTGCCTCGCGGTTTGTCTTCTCCATATTAGACATGACATAGAACTGAAGGAAGCTGGAGAAGGCATCGTTGAATGATGCCGTTTTCCATTCTTTTGCCTTTTCTGCGAGCAGGTCAAGGATGGCGTCGATCTTCTCTTCCAGAAGTTCCGGTTGGAGTGAGAACATGGCAATCAGCAGCCGCATCCTTTTGTGTGGGTGGTAAATATATCCTGAATTGCGGATTTTCCTGAGTATCAGGTCTGTCTCTTCGCTGCATTTCTTTTCGCCGATAAACGAAAGGCATTCAAGATAAGTTTCAGACATCGTCACCCTGTCGGCAATCCATGTCTGGAAATTTTCCCTGTCCGACTCGTTGAACTGATGCAGATAATCGGAATCTTCAAGCAGATAAAGGCAAATTCTGTGGTAGCATGAGAGTAGAATTTCTTTGTTTTTATTTGAAAGGTTCGGCCATTGTTCCACTTCCACGATGGCTGTTATCGCCTTTATCACCCATTCCGGATTGCCTTGTTCATAATATTCCCTTGCCTCTTCAAATCCGGGATTGGTCGCAAAACTGTACAGGATAAACCTTTGATACCTTTCTTCGATGCCGCTTTTCCTCAGCAGTTCCTTGGGGCTTATGCAGTTTACGATAACGTCCTTTTTCGTGTTTTCAAGTATCAGAATCATCTTGTTCAGGCTTGGCCTTGACACCATACATCTGATTTTCTGGTTTGGCACTAAGAATGTGTTCTTTTCACATTTTATTCTGAAGGGCACACCATTGTAATCCCTTATGTCATAATACCTGAACTCGTTATTCGGATTATAGGCTTCCTTGTTTACAATGAATGGGTAAACCTTTCCAGATATATAAATGTCTTCGAACATCCGGGCGAAGTTTTGCACGAATACGATGTTGTCGCCGTGTATGTCTTTAACCATACATGGCAATTCCTCCATTTGCAATACTTTTTTGTCGGATTTCTGGAAATCGAACATTCGGATTGCATACTCCCTGTTGTTGGCGTTTACGATGAAGAAAGTGTTGTTGCCTTCTTCCCTTAAGGCTTTGATGGGCAGCGTGTAGAATTTGCCCTTTTGAAATGTCTGAACTGTCATTGTTGTTTGATTTAATGGTTATTGCTTATTATTGAAATTTTAGGTTGTGCTCCAATCTCGATGAAGCTAAAATCCGCTTTCCTTGTCTCGGGATTTGGGACAATGCAAATTTACGGATTTTATCATTAACTTGGTTCGGTTGTGGAAGAAAAAATACGGATGAGGTCTTGCCGTGTTTCCTTTAAGCGGTCATTTCAATTGTTTATTTTGTTGCATCATACATAGACAAGTAAGCGGAGGATGGGGTGATGTGGAGTCACCTCATCCTTTTGCCTTTTATTGCCTATGCTATTTTTCTTCCCTATTTTCCCAAAGACTTGAACATCTTGGTGATGCACTTTTTCTTCTGTTCCATGTTTGGGTGAACATAGAGATTAAGGGTTGTTGTGATGTTGGCATGACCGAGCAGTACGCTTACGGTCTTGTAGTCGCAGTTGCTTTCAATGCAGCGTGTGGCAAAGCTGTGGCGCAGTCCGTGATACTTTAGTCGAGGAATGTCAAGATGCGCCATCAACCGATGATAATAGTTGCGATAGGTGCGAGGTTCGGTTGGTTTCTCCTCATTGGTCAGCACATAGAAGTCTGTGTTTACCACCTTTTTCAGAGGTTTCACCATCGCCAGCAGTTCCTTGTTCATCGGTATCTCACGGCATGAGTTCTTGGTCTTGGGTGTGTTGATGACCAACTCCGTGTGCTTGCGTTCGCCCTCCACAATGTAGATGCGTTCAATGGTGCGGTTCACGGTAATTGTGCCGTTGTCGGTGTTAATGTCTGACCATTTCAGACCGCAAATCTCTCCGATACGCAAGCCTGTGGTCAGACTGATATAGATACCAAGGTTGCGGAATGTGAAGTTCTATTTGATGAAATCGAGGATCTTTTTGTGGTGTGCCACCGTCAGCACCTCTATTTCCTTGTTGGTCTCTGTCGTGGGGTACTTGATGTCCCACTCACAATAGTTCATCCATTCGTTCTTTACTCCGAACTTCATCACCATTTTTAGGACAATCAAGATGTCCTTCACCGTTTTGATGCTGAGTCCGCCATTGAGTTTCTGCAAAACGAACTCCTGCACAAGTTTCTCACTCAGAGCATCACAATCACCAAATGATGGCA
>NZ_FR892538.1:0-4804 GCF_000436015.1 Prevotella sp. CAG:592
ACTGCTTCGTTTTCCTCCTACTCGATTCTTTTATCACTAATTTATAATTTTCTTGTCAAATAATTTGGCAGTGATGAAAGTTATTCATAATTTTGTGGCGTAAATAAAAGAAGAATATATTAGCATAATAATATAACATTATTTTTTGATTTGTTTTAGTAGATTAGTTTTTAAGTAGTTTGTTTTTGAAAATCGGTTGTCGTGAGACATCCGATTTTTTTTGTATCTATATATTTGTATGTTGAATTATTTGCGTACTTTTGCATCATGGAAAAGCTCATAGAACTTTATGCAGGATGGTCGGGTGAGAAACCCGCCAAAACGGAGAAGATTGCGGGAGCTGGCAGCAACCGTGAGTATTACAGATTTACGGATGCGGCAGGCAAGACTGTAATAGGAGTCATTGGAACAAGTCGCGACGAGAACCACGCCTTCATATATCTTGCCGAACATTTTAACTCGATGAAACTTCCGGTGCCTACCGTTCTTTGTGTTTCGGATGATGAGCTGCGCTATCTGCAGACCGACCTTGGCGGCACTTCGCTCTACGATGCTCTCAAGGCAGGACGGGATGCAGGTGGACGCTATACACGGAAAGAGAAGCAGTTGCTCGTGAACACCATACGAGAGTTGCCGGCTATACAGATGCAGGGAGCTGTGGGGCTGGACTGGAGCAATTGTTATCCGCAGCCTGAGTTTAACCAGGACAGTGTGCTCTTCGATCTCAATTACTTCAAGTATTGTTTTCTGAAACCTACAGACCTCGACTTCCATGAGCTGAAGCTTGAGGCAAATTTCAGACTCTTTGCCAAAGACCTGACATCAGAAAACACCGACTCTTTCCTCTATCGTGATTTTCAGGCACGCAACATTATGCTCGATGATGCCGGCAATCCATATTTTATAGATTTCCAAGGCGGCAGGAAAGGACCTTTCTATTATGACATCGCCTCCTTTCTCTGGCAGGCATCTGCGAAATATCCGCATAAGCTGCGACGCGAACTGATATATGAGTATTATCATTCGCTGAAGAATTATACTGAAGTTCCTTCGGTGAGGCATTTCGTGGAGAGATTGTCACTCTTCGTGTTGTTCCGCACGCTGCAAGTGCTCGGTGCATACGGTTTCCGCGGATATTTCGAACGTAAGAAATATTTCATCGACAGTATTCCTGCGGCTATGCAGAACCTGAGAGAACTGTTGGAACTCGACGTGTTCCACTATCCATATATGATAGACATGCTGAAGCGTCTCACACAGTTGCCGCAGTTTTCTCCCAAGGAAGAACCGCGCCAGAGTCGCACTGACGGACTCAAGACCGATGACGCTTCTATCTTCAAGGGACATCCGCAGGATGGTCCTGCCACATTCTCGAAGTATGACGGCAGGGGACCTCTCGTCGTAAGGGTATTCAGCTTTTCATTCCGCAAGGGCATTCCGGAAGATGAGTCAGGCAACGGCGGTGGTTATGTGTTTGACTGTCGCAGCACCCATAACCCCGGTCGTTATGAGCCATACAAGAAATTGACAGGGCTCGATGAACCGGTAATCCGATTCCTGGAGGACGACGGTGAGATACTGACATTCCTCGACAGCGTGTATAAGTTGGCAGACGCTCATGTGGCTCGCTATATGCAGCGCGGCTTCACCGACCTGATGTTCAGTTTTGGTTGCACAGGCGGTCAGCATCGCAGTGTGTATTCTGCACAACACCTTGCTGAGCATCTCAACCAGAAGTTCGGAATAGAAGTGAGGGTGGTGCATAGAGAGCAGAATATCTCACAGGTGTTGGAGAGAAGATAAATGACAAGTAGACGAGTAGACAAGTTGACGAGTAGACAAGTAGACAAGGCTCATTCCATGTCGTATCGTTCTCGTAATCTTTATAATATAAAAACTTTCATGCAAAGATATTTCATTTATTTGAGTTATGACGGCACCTCATATCACGGTTGGCAGGTGCAGCCCAATGGCAATTCTGTTCAGGAGGAGCTGCAGCGTGCCCTCTCGACATTGCTTCGCGAGAAGAAGGAAGTGGTGGGAGCCGGTAGAACCGATGCCGGTGTGCATGCCCGTGTGATGGTAGCACATTTCGAGCATGACGCATCCGTTGATTGTCCCCAACTCGCATACAAGCTCAACAGACTGCTGCCGCGCGACATCTCCGTGATGAAGGTCATTCCGGTGGATGCTGATATGCATGCACGTTTCAGTGCCACGAAGCGCACCTATCATTATTATATACACACGCGTAAAGATCCGTTCCATCGCTTCTTCTCGTGTGAGACACATTACGACCTCGACTTCACATTGATGAACAAGGCAGCTTCGCTGTTGCTTTCGGCTTCCGACTTTGCTGCATTCTGCAAGACACATACCGATGTGAAGACCACTATATGCAGGGTGACAAGAGCCGAATGGGTGGACGACGGCGGTGGCTGTTGGCATTTCGTCATATCTGCCGACAGGTTCTTGCGTAATATGGTGAGAGCCGTAGTCGGTACGCTCATCGAGGTGGGGCGCCATCGCATGACTCTGGAACAGTTTCAGTGCGTGATAGAAGGCAAAAACCGCTGCAAGGCAGGCGAGAGCATGCCAGGCAATGCTCTCTTTCTTGAAGACGTGAAGTATCCTTTTGATGAGTAAGAAGATGAACCGTCAACTGGTCTACAATAAACAATAAAAAAATATATATAATCATGTGGCTGATATTAGCATTCTTATCAGCGACGCTTCTCGGATTCTATGACTCCTTCAAGAAGCAGTCGCTGCGCGACAATGCTGTAATTCCGGTATTGTTTCTCAACACGTTGTTTTCATCATTGATTTTCCTGCCGTTCATCCTCTTGTCGTCAAGCACCACGGTGCTCGACGGGTCGATATTCCATGTGGCATCCGGAGGATGGGAGGTCCACAAATATATAATCGGCAAGAGCTTTATCGTATTATCCTCCTGGATATTCGGATATTTCGGTATGAAGCATCTGCCTCTTACTATTGTCGGACCAATCAATGCCACCCGTCCTGTAATGGTATTGGTGGGAGCCTTGCTCGTCTTTGGCGAACGGCTCAACGTTTATCAGTGGATTGGTGTGGCGCTGGCTGTCGCATCCTTTTTCATGCTCAGCAGAAGCGGCAAGAAGGAGGGCATCGACTTCAAACACGACAAGTGGATATATTTCATCATCCTTGCCGCTGTGCTCGGTGCTGTCAGCGGACTCTACGACAAATACCTCATGGCACCGCAAGATAAAGGTGGAGTGGGGCTCAACAGTATGATGGTGCAGAGCTGGTACAACATCTATCAGTGCTTCATGATGCTCGTTATGATGCTCGTTTTGTGGTATCCCAAGCGCAACACCACTACGCCCTTCCGCTGGCATTGGGGAATCATCTTCATCAGCATCTTCCTCAGTGCGGCAGATTTCGTATATTTCTATGCCCTCAGTTTCCCCGATGCCATGATAAGTATCGTGTCGATGGTGCGCAGAGGCAGTGTGATAGTATCGTTCCTTTTCGGTGCCGTGTTGCTTCATGAAAAGAATCTCAAGAGCAAGATGGTAGACCTTCTTCTTGTGCTTTTGGGTATGGTATTCTTATATATAGGCAGCAAATAATCTCGTGATGTTGCCGAATTTGAATTTTAGGGCGCAAAATGTTTTGCAAATAACGTATAAAATAGTACATTTGCAATAGAATATTAATATGAAATCATAACCATTATGTCTCAAAACATATTCAAGGGCCTCGGAATAGCCCTTATAACGCCCTTTAATGCGTCTGGCGCTGTAGATTATGTAGTACTCAAGCAGCTGGTGGAATATCAGTTGAAAAATGGCGCAGATTTCTTTTGCATCCTCGCCACCACAGGCGAGACCCCGACTCTGACAGATGACGAGAAGCAGAGGATCAAGGAACTTGTAGTAGAAGTAGTGGCAGGCAGAGTGCCGATTCTCATGGGATGTGGCGGAAACAATACTGCAGCCATCGTTGAGGAACTCCATACGCGCGATTTCTCAGGTATCGATGGAATATTGAGCGTTTGCCCTTATTACAACAAGCCTTCGCAGGAAGGACTATACCAGCATTTCAAGACTATTGCCAATGCCACAGACATGAAAGTGGTGCTCTATAACGTTCCTGGCAGAACGGGTGTCAACATGAAGGCGGAAACCACTGTTCGTCTGGCTCGCGACTGCAAGAACATTGTCGCCGTGAAAGAGGCGAGTGGCAATCTGGAGCAGGTGGACGAGATTATAAAGAACAAGCCCGACACCTTTGATGTTATCAGCGGTGACGATGCTTTGACATTCCCGATGATAGCCTGTGGAGCGGTTGGTGTAATCTCCGTAATCGGCAATGCTTTGCCCAAGGAGTTCTCACGTATGTTGAGGCTGGAGCAGAATGGAGAGTTTGAGCCGGCACGCAAGATACACCACATGTTTACCGATCTCTTCAATCTCCTGTTCGTGGACGGTAATCCTGCCGGTGTGAAGGCGATGCTCCATGAGATGGGAATGATAGAGAATGTGTTGCGTCTTCCTCTTGTGCCGACGCGTCTCACCACGATGCAGAAAATCAGTGAGTGTCTGAAGTTCAGACTCTGAACAACATATTTTGAATCTTTGGTTTAGATCATTGAATAAGTTCCTTAGGTTGGGTCTCATTTGTTGGGATTCAGCCTATTTTCATATTCGGCAGCATACTATTATAAGAATAGAAGGTCAGCCCTTATGTAGCTTGCAATAGTTTTACCTGACAGTAATGAACAAGACATAATCCAAGAAAGCCCTAATGGCCGATT
>NZ_FR892539.1:0-10529 GCF_000436015.1 Prevotella sp. CAG:592
CGGTTTTCCTTTTATTTGACAGAATTAAGGGGAAAGGTGTAGGGTTCACATTATATTTATATATGCGCGCGCGATGGGAAATTATCAATGATCCCTGTTATGTTAGGGAGCGGGATTTCCGTTGGTGATGCTTTATTGTGGCTGATATATGACATGGGGACTCTACGCAATAACAAGGAAGGATTATATTTGTGAGCATTTGGTGTCCATCTGCCTGCGGCGATGGACAAAAATTAAACACGGATTTGACTTTTTCACTGATTTTTCAGGTGGTGAATGGGTTATTGGATTTATCTTTGGATTTACTGGGATTTGCGGGTGCTGGGGGCACTCCCCATTCCTTGCTGAGTTCTAAGCTGATGAAACAAGCCACTTGTTGATGATCTTTCCTGCTGACTTCAGCCCCCTCTCGGTCTCCCCCGAAGGGGAGATGCAGGTTACTCTGGCTCTGATTTCTGACAAAAGGATATGTAACACACGGTCATGGAAAATGGAAGATTTTGGGCACGAAAGGAAAAGGAAATGTGCCCAGGTGGGGCAACGTGCTTGCCCTTGTTGGGTAACGTGCTTGCCCCACTTGGGCAAGGTGCGTGCCCAAAAACGGGACAAAACAAGACTTAAAGCTACTGTAAACGGAGAGGAGTGGCAAGTGCCTGATGCGGGGACAAAGGACTGAATATCAAGGAAAAGCAAGAGGCATACGAGGAATTCGACACCGACCGCAACTCGTTTTTCAGTCTATACATGGGATTCAACCTGCCGTTGAGCAAATACGACCTTGACGAAGGCAACGTGTTCCAGACCTCCACCGGAAAGACGACTACAACATCCAGACCCCGGCGAGCCATGTCAGCAGGGAGTATATGCACATCATGACACTGGGAGCTAAAGTGGGATTACGACTGTGATATCCTCAGACGACATAAGGTGTTAACAGCTTTTACAATCTTCTCATCCAACTTATTCCCTGTAATTATTGTTCAGGAAGCGAAAAAAACATATATTTGCAGAGACATATATAATCTGATAACAATAAAATCTATAGCAAATGAGAAAATTCACGACAAAATCCATTATTGCACTGTTAGCAGGTGCGGTGACTCTGAGTTCATGTATCGGTTCTTTCGGATTGACCAACAAGGTGTTAGACTGGAACAAGAGCCTTAGCAGCTGCAAGTTCCTCAACGAACTTGTGTTCCTTCTGATAAGCCCTGCCTATGCCGTGTGTGGCGTGGCAGACCTGTTCATCCTCAACACCATCGAGTTCTGGAGCGGCAGCAAAGTGATGGCCAAGGTGGGTGAGACCCAAAATGTGATGGGCAAAGACGGCCGCATGTATGCCGTGAAGACACTGAAGAACGGTTATGAGATAACCTCTCCCGACGGCGAGGTGTCACACCTTGTATATAACAAGAAGGAGAAGAGCTGGAGCTACGAGGACAAAGGCGCCATCAAGGAACTGTTCCGTTTCAACGACGACGGCACCATCATGGCAACTCTGCCCAACGGCAAGAAGATGAAAGTATCGCAAGACCAGGCCGGCATCTACCAGGTGAGAATGGCTGTCAACGATGGAATGTACTTCGCTTCAAGAAAATAAGAAGGAATAGACGACTAATTAATTACGATATGAATACAATAAAAAAATTAGCTACTTGCTGCATCGCTTTAGCTGCAGCACTAAATGCGAACGCGATCGGAACGGAAACGACCAGCACGGCAGTATGCGTACAGAACATCAATGCGCAATGGACTGGTGACGCCACTGGATTCTGGAAGGCAAGAATCGGTGCCAACGTCAAAGACATCCCGAACTCCTGTCCTGGGCTATATTCAAAAGTCGACAAGACCGACTTCGGAGATGGCACATATCTGTATAGCTATCTGAAAAACGAAGAAGAAGAAGTGTTTTCTGTAACCACCGACGATGCCGGAACCATCAATTCCGTCAGCATAGCCATGGGTTCAGGAATAGAACTCTCTCTGATGGGCATCAAAGTGACTGCAGACACAAAATACCACACACTGATGAAGGCCGTGCCTACCAAGATAAAGTGGGTGTTAAACTTAGGTGAACTCAGACTCAACCTCGGTTCGGAAAAGGTATATTGCGAACCGTTCATCAGAGACCTAACCCAACGCGGCCAGAACAAGTTGGCAAAGATGAAAGACACGGAGAGATTGATTCCTGTCACCCTGACAGACATCGAGCCCGACGCTATATTATGGAAAATCACCATAGAATAAGCGCATAAGCCCCATATCTACAACAAGCCCCGACCGGTAAGCACTACCCGTCGGGGCTTGTCAATATAAAGCCACGCCATACAAATAAAATCTTGAATATCAAAGCCACAACCTCTGTTCTCCTTTGCCATGAAACGACCATCTCTTTTCTGCCTGGAGAAAAACCAAACAAGCACCGATGACCGTTTGGGGATTATCAGAAAGCAGCGAATGCGAAAAGGTTAAATTAACACAAAACCGGAGAGGCGGAACGAGAGAAAGAGAAAATAGTGTTACTTTTGTAAGATATGAAGAAAGTGTCAGTACTCGTGCCGGTATATGGCGTGGAGAAATATATAGAAGAATGTGCGAGATCACTGTTCGAACAGACTTACGGTAACATAGAATATGTGTTCGTAGACGACTGTTCGAAGGACGGCAGTATCGCCATACTTGAAAGGGTTGCCGAAGAATATCCCCAGAGGAAAAGTCAGACAAGAATAATCCGCCATGACCACAACAGAGGACTTGGCGGAGCAAGACTCACCGCCCTGCAGAAGGCAACGGGAGAATACGTGACCCACGTGGACAGCGACGACATCCTGCCCCTCGACGCCATAGCCCTGCTGATGGCGAAGGCCGAGGAAAGCGGCGCCGACATCGTAACCGGCGGATATTCAGAATGGAGAGACGGCAAGGCCACAAGATATGCGGGACCGCCACAGATGGGAAAGGAGAAATACCTGAAGGCACTGCTATGCCAGAACATAGTGAAAAACAGGATATGGGGCAGGCTATACCGCAGGGAAACACTGACGGAGAACGGAATATACAGTGTGGAGGGCATCGACTTCAGCGAAGACTATGCCGTGGTGCCGAGGGCTGTGTATCACTCACGGATAGCGACCGTAGACAAGAACGTGTATTACTACCGCATGGACAACAACACTTCGTATACGCATACCATATCAGAGAAGCATCTACGCTCCCACCTGAGGGCATGCCAGCTCGTGGCGGATTTCTTCATGACCGTAGCCGACGGCAGCAAATACCGCAAGGCAGTGGACATCGGCATCGCCAACGCCTTCAGATGTCTTGCCGACAGCAATCTTGACGCTGCCATCGCCGACGAGACGATGACATACGAACCCGGCGACACGATTTGCCGACTGTGCATCTCGATGCTGAAGAAGAGACGATGGGTGAAAACCGCTGATTTCATATATCTCGCCTACAGGCGGCTCTATTTCAGCATAGTATGACAACAAGGCGCTTGGCAACGGATTCCGGCAGATTCCAAAACGGTCATGAAGCCGTTTGATACGACAAGTTCCAAAGCCCGATTTGGGTTGAAAAGGAATATAAATTGCTCCATAAGCGCCCTTTGTTTATCGAAAGTCAAAAAATAGCTACTATCCTCTATTTTTTCGCCGCAATAGAATGGGAAATATAACGATATTTTGTAACTTTGCAACCAAATTCATATTTTTACACGACATATAAAGAAACAGAAGATGGCTGGAACAAGACAAATCAAGACCGCATTGGTATCAGTGTTTCACAAAGACGGGCTGGATGAGCTTCTCGCAAAACTGAATGCTGAGGGTGTGAAATTCCTTTCTACAGGAGGTACACAGAAATTCATCGAGTCGCTTGGCTATGAATGCCAGGCAGTGGAGGACGTAACGACATATCCCTCTATCCTTGGCGGAAGAGTAAAGACCCTCCATCCGAAAATATTCGGAGGCATCCTGGCCCGCCGCGACAACGAAGGCGACCGCGACCAGATGCAGGAATTCGAGATACCAGAGATTGATTTGGTCATCGTAGACCTCTATCCATTCGAGGACACCGTGGCAAGCGGAGCTTCTGAGACCGACATCATCGAGAAGATCGACATCGGCGGCATCTCGCTAATCCGTGCCGGAGCAAAGAACTTCAAAGACGTTGTCATCGTGCCAAGCAAGGCTGAATATGGTGTGCTGCTCGACATACTGAACAAGAAGGGCGCCCAGACCGACATCGAAGACCGTCGCATGTTCGCCACAAGAGCTTTCGGAGTGAGCAGCCACTACGACACGGCTATCCACGCATGGTTTGAGAAATAAGCGAGGAGCAAAAGAAAGAAAAGTTGACGAGAAGACTAACGGAAACTGACGGGAAGGAGACATGAAGAGCCGGCAACAACAGGCGGCAACCTGTCAAGAGAGAGAAAAAAAAGAGTCTGCCAGTCAACAAACAGGACAAGCGGGAAAGCTTGCAAGAACTTAATATATATATAATAAGGTAAAAGCAAAAGAACGAATATGGGATTCTTTTCATTTATACAAGAGATAGCAATGGACTTGGGTACCGCCAACACTATCATCATCAGCGATGACAAGATAGTAGTTGACGAGCCATCGGTAGTGGCTCTCGACCGCCGCACCGACAAGATGATTGCCGTTGGCGAAAAAGCCAAGATGATGTATGAGAAAACTCACGACAACATACGCACCATCCGTCCGCTACGCGACGGCGTGATTGCCGACTTCACTGCCTGTGAGCAGATGATGCGCGGACTGATAAAGATGGTACACACAGGAAGCCGCCTCTTCTCGCCGTCACTGCGAATGGTGATCGGCGTGCCTTCAGGCTCTACTGAGGTTGAGCTGAGAGCCGTGCGCGACTCTGCAGAACATGCCGACGGCCGCGACGTATATCTGATTTTCGAGCCTATGGCAGCTGCCATCGGTATCGGAATCGACGTGGAGGCTCCGGAGGGTAACATGATTGTTGACATCGGTGGCGGCAGCACCGAGATTGCCGTGATTTCATTGGGCGGCATCGTATCCAACAACTCCATCCGCACCGCCGGCGACGACTTGACAGCCGACATCCAGGACTACATGAGCCGTCAGCACAACGTGAAGGTGAGCGAGCGTATGGCCGAGCGAATCAAGATACACGTTGGTTCCGCACTCACCGACCTTGGCGAGGAAGGCCCGGAAGACTATGTGGTACATGGTCCGAACCGCATCACCGCCCTGCCAATGGAGGTACCTGTATGCTATCAGGAAATTGCCCACTGCATCGACAAGACAATCGCAAAGATAGAGAACGCCGTGCTTTCAGCACTTGAGAACACACCGCCGGAGCTCTATGCCGACATCGTGAAGAACGGCATATACCTGACGGGAGGTGGCGCTCTGCTGCGCGGTCTGGACAAGCGTCTGACCGACAAGATCAACATCAAGTTCCACATCGCCGAGGATCCATTGCACAGTGTTGCCAAGGGAGCCGGCATCGCGTTGAAGAACGTTGACCGCTTCTCATTCCTCATGAGATAACAAAGAAATACAAAATACAATTTAACAGCGAAAAGGTATAGTGCCGTAGAAAAGTAAAAAGTCAGCGCTGACTAGCGAGAGTCCTTTTACTTTTTTACAGCCTTGCCTTTTTTCTTTTGATACACAATGCGCAATCTTCTTGCCTTCTTGGCGAAATACAACCACTGGTTCGTATTCATCCTTCTCGAAGTGATATGCTTCGTGCTGCTGTTCAGGTTCAACAATTTCCAGGGCAGCGTATACTTCTCCTCGGCAAACGCCGTGGCAGGAAAGGTATATGAATACAACTCCTCAGTAACGACATTCTTCAACATGTCGCAGAGCAACAAAAAGCTCAGCGAGCGCAACCTCATTCTCGAACAGCAAGTAAGAGCCCTCACTCAATACATCGCCACCCACCACGGCGACTCCCTCGCCATGGAACAGTGTCAGAAACAGGCGCTTGCCGGCTTCAAGCTCATTCCGGCGAAGGTGATACAGAGCACCATAAACCGTGAAGACAACCTCATCACCATAGACAAGGGAAAAGCTGACGGAATACACGAGGACATGGGAGTGGCATGCGGCACGGGAGTAGTGGGAGTGGTGTATATGGCATCTGATCACTACTCTATAGTATTGCCGGTGATAAACGTAAACTCGAACATCAGCGTCATGATACGCAAGAGGGGATACTTCGGTTTCCTGCACTGGAAGGGAACACCGAGCGACATTGCCTATGTTGACGATGTGCCGCGCCATGCCAGATTCGCCCTCGGCGACTACGTGGTGACAAACGGATACTCGTCGATATTCCCGCCAGGAATAATGGTGGGCAAGATTCTCCACGTGTTCAACTCCTCCGACGGACTCTCATACCGAGTGCAGCTAAGACTCTCAACCGACTTCGGCAAACTGCGCCACGTATGCGTGATAGACAACAGTGCGCTGAAAGACAAGGCTCTGTTGCTGAAAGCGGCTCAAGACTCGCTGAAACCGAGAGACACCAGCAAGAAATAACAAGGCGGTACCGCCACGACAACTTTATCACCAATAAAGGGAAAGGAACAAATAATGAGCATCGACATCATAAAAAGAATCCTCCTATTGACAATACTCGTACTGGCACAAGTGCTGGTACTCAACAACATACACCTGCTGGGATGCGCCACTCCGCTACTCTACGTATATCTCGTGCTGCGCATCAACCGCTTCTGTCCGCAATGGGCAAACCTACTTTGGGGATTTGTCATCGGACTGTGTGTAGACATCTTCTCTAACACCCCCGGACTGGCGGCAGCCTCAATGACTCTCATGTCGCTGCTACAGCCATACGTGCTCAACATCTTCGTGGCACACGACAACCAGGACGACCTGAAACCGTCGTTCCGCACGCTCGGTCCGGTGAAGTATATCAGCTACACATCGATACTCGTGTTCATATTCTGTATCACATTCTTTACACTCGAGACCTTCAACTTCTTCAACTGGCTGCAGTGGATATACAACATCGTGGGAAGCACAATAATAACTGTATTGCTCGTGCTCGTGGTGGAAAACGTGAGAAGAGACTGACAAGAGCAGGAAACAACAATTTCAAGAAATGAGCAAAGATTTCGGATTAGAAAACAGGAAATACGTGATTGGCGGCGTTGCCATGGTCATCATCATCATCTACATCATACGACTCTTCGTGTTGCAGATCATGAGTGAGGACTACAAGAAGAATGCCGACAGTAACGCATTCCTGAAAAAAATAGAATTCCCCGCCCGTGGCGCCATCACCGACCGCCACGGCAAACTCCTCGTATACAACCAGCATGCCTACGACATAATGGTGATAATGAACGAGGAGAGCGGACGCCTCGACACCATGGCTTTCTGCAACGCCTTGGGCATTACCAAGGAATTCTTCATAAAAAGGATGAACGATATAAAAGACCGTTCAAAGAACCCCGGCTACTCCAGATTCACCCAGCAGCTCTTCATGAGCCAGCTGACATCAGAGGAAAACTCCGTGTTCCAGGAAAAGATATACCGGTTTCCCGGTTTCTACATACAGAAGCGCAGCATCCGACAATATATGTATCCTTATGCCGCACACGTGCTTGGCGATGTGAGCGAGGTTTCACTCGCCGACATCGAAGACGACGACTACTACCAGGCAGGCGACTATATCGGAAAGCTCGGCATAGAGAAATACTACGAGAAAGAGCTGCGCGGCACCAAGGGAGTGCATATCCTGCTGCGCGACGCACACGGCAGAATACAGGGCAGCTACCAGAACGGCAAGTTCGACACCAAGCCCATTGCCGGCAAGGACCTTACGCTCGGCATCGACCTGCAGCTGCAGGCGCTCGGCGAGAGACTGATGCAGGGCAAGATAGGAAGTATCGTTGCCATCGAGCCTGCCACGGGAGAGGTGCTTTGCATGGTGTCGTCGCCAAGCTACGACCCACGCCTGATGACGGGAAGGATGAGAGGCAAGATGCACCACTACCTGATGAAAGACCCCTACCGTCCGTTGCTCAACCGCTCAATCATGGGACAGTATCCTCCGGGCTCCACCTTCAAGACTTCACAGGGCCTGACGTTCCTGACCGAAGGCATCGTGTCGCCATCCACGGCTTTCCCATGCCATCACGGATTCTCGTTCCGCGGACTCCATGTGGGATGCCACGGACACGCCTCACCGTTATCCATAGTGCCGGCAATAGGCACATCATGTAACGGATATTTCTGCTGGGGACTGTATTATATGCTGGGCAACAGAAAGAGATACAAAACCGTGCAGGATGCCATGAACACATGGCGCGACTACATGGTGAGCATGGGATTCGGATATAAACTGGGCATAGACCTGCCGGGAGAGAAACGCGGACTGATTCCAAACGCACAGTTCTACGACAAGGCATACAAGGGGTCGTGGAACGGACTGACGGTAATCAGTATCAGCATCGGACAGGGCGAGGTGAACCTCACCCCGCTCCAGATTGCCAATCTGGGAGCGACAATCGCCAACAGAGGATTCTTCTATACGCCACACGTGGTGAAGAAGGTGAAGGGCGAGTATCTCAAACCGGAATTCAGAGAGCGCCACTACACCAAGGCAAACCACCGGTCGTACGAATATATCGTGGCGGGAATGAGGAAGTCGGCAATGGACGGCACCTGCAAAATGCTCTCCCGACTGCCGATAGAAGCCTGCGGAAAGACCGGTACAGCCCAGAACCGCGGTCATGACCACTCCGTATTCATGGGCTTCGCCCCGATGAACAAACCGAAGATTGCCATCGCCGTCTACGTAGAGAACGGAGGATGGGGAGCCGACTACGGTGTACCTATCGGCGGACTGATGATGGAACAGTATATTAACGGAAAGCTGTCGCCTTCTTCTGAGAAAGAGGCAGAGGCATTCCAACACAGACGTATAGCTTATGGCTCAAGTGACAGATAAACAACCGAGCGTGCTTCGCTCTCTGGACTGGTGGACGATAATAATCTATGTGGCACTGCTCTGCTTCGGATGGATCAGCGTATGCGGAGCGAGCTACACCTATGGCGACAACGACATATTCTCACTGGGTGCCCGCTCCGGCATGCAGATAGTATGGATAGGCACTTCGATAGCACTGGGCTTCGTGTTGCTGATGCTCGACAGCAAGTTCTACGACACCTTCGCCTACGTGATATATATGGTGTTGCTCCTGCTGCTCTTTGCCACGATATTCAACCCACACGAAATCAAAGGCTCGAGGTCGTGGCTCGTGCTCGGTCCGCTGCGACTGCAACCGGCAGAGTTTGCCAAGTTTGCCACTGCCCTTGCCGTGGCGAAATTCATGAGCGCCTATGGTTTCGACATACACCGCTGGCGCGACTTCGCCACTGCCTGCGGCATCGTATTGCTGCCGATGCTCTTCATCGTGGCACAGAAGGAAACGGGTTCTGCATTGGTATACCTGTCTTTCTTCCTGATGTTCTATCGTGAGGGAATGCCGGGCAGCGTATTGTTCACAGGAGTAGCGATGGTGGTGTATTTCGTTGTGGGAATCAGATACGGCGAGACTCTCATCGAACCCTCGCCCACTCCTATCGGACCGTTCGTCGTGTTGCTGCTGGTACAGTTATTCACAGCCGGCATGGTGCGCACATACTGCAAAGACAAACACAAGTCGTGGCTCATCATAGCTTATTCAGTGGGTGCTACGGTGCTGTCGGTACTGTTCGCAGAATTCGTGTTGCCTTTCAATATCGTTTACGTACAGCTCGCAGTTACGCTGATTCTCATCGGCTATCTGCTATACCAGGCGTTGTATACGAGGATGCGCAACTATTTCCTTATCCTGTTGTTCACCGTCGGTTCAGTGGCATTCTTCTATTCTGCAAGCTACGTATTGAACAATGTGATGGAGCCTCATCAGCGAGTGCGCATCAACGTGCTGCTTGGTCTCGATGAAGACCTGAAGGGTGCCGGCTACAATGTTCACCAGAGCGAGATAGCCATCGGTTCTGGCGGACTGAAGGGCAAGGGATTTCTGAACGGAACACAGACGAAATTGAAATTCGTGCCGGAGCAGGACACCGACTTTATCTTCTGCACCGTTGGCGAAGAGGAGGGATTCGTAGGGTCAGCTGGAGTATTGCTATTGTTCCTCGCCCTCATCATCAGACTGATAAAGATGGCGGAGCGACAACCGTTCCGTTTCGGCAGGGTGTATGGCTATTGCGTATTGAGCGTTTTCCTCTTCCATGTTTTCATCAACGTGGGAATGGTGTTGGGACTGACGCCTGTAATCGGTATTCCGTTGCCGTTCTTCAGCTACGGAGGATCGTCGCTATGGGGATTCACGATTCTTCTTTTCATCTTCCTGAGAATCGATGCGGCAAGGAATATGCCGAAATAATATTCAATGACATAAGAAAAAAAATGACCGATTGCAGCTTAGTGCACAATCGGTCATTATATTTTTTAACCCAAATCGGTCATTAGGGCTT
>NZ_FR892540.1:0-528 GCF_000436015.1 Prevotella sp. CAG:592
GCTCTTCAGCATCACCATCGGCGGAACGCCATTCAAGTTCTCCAAGCCAGCCGCCTTTGAATACAAGGCTGGCTATATGATGAACTTCAGTATCAAGGTGGACAAGCAGGAAGTCAGCGGCCAGTATAAGCTGACGCTTGTGTCGGCGAGCATCAGCGAATGGGAAAGCGACCTCGTAAGCCACAACGCCACGGCAAAGGAATATATCGTGGTGAATTCCACTCCCGGCAAACTGAAAGACGCCATCGCAGCCATTGGCAAGGACTATGAAAAAGTGAAGAATCTGAAGATTACCGGCGAGATAAACTCCGAGGACTTCTACTTCATGCGCGACCACATGCCGAAACTCTCAGCCCTGAATCTGAAAGAAGTGCGCATCAAGGCTTCTTGCAAACCAGGTGAGGGCGAAGAAGGATATGACGACCAGATACCGGGTAGTGCTTTCTATTCGGGAGAAGGAGACGGAAACGAATCGCTCAACCGTATTATTTTGCCAGACCACTTGAGGGCTATCGGTGGCAATGCTTT
>NZ_FR892541.1:0-834 GCF_000436015.1 Prevotella sp. CAG:592
TTTCATAGTTTTATCCTTTCTATAATTAGATGATTGAAAAAACGGATTGTCACTGTGCGTTTACACTCGTATAAGTCATACTCTCGGAATAAAGGATGCTCGCGAAGGCTATCTGGATACCGCGGTATGCTTTATCGCTGCTGGAAATATCCACGTTGGACTTCTTCAGCATATAGAGGACTTCCTTGGTATAGTCGTCGGCATCAACATTGGCATACAGCATCGTATAGACATACTCGGCGCAGAAATCGATGATGTCGGCATTTTCAGGATATATTTCCTTCAGCTTTCCGAAATAATCCTTGTATGACAACGAGATGTCCACATTCTTCATCCGTTCCAAATCTGTAGCCAGATAGGAGATCTGCGAATTTGTCAAGCCTCCAGTATTGCGATAGTTCGGAGACATCGCCAACATCCTGTCGTTGGTGGATTTAATCAGATTGGAAACAGGCAGCTGATGACTGTTGTTATTCTCTTCATACAATGCATATTCTATGGTATTATGGAAGAAGCCTATACTGTCAGGAAAATTTATGTTGCCGTCGAAGGTGGCTATTGGACTCTTCTTGGGCTTGTTGAACAGCTTTATCTTCACATACTTGAAAGCATAAATCTTGCATGCTTTTATTAAGGAAGAACTCACAGCTCCGCCGATGGCACCTACAACCCCTCCGACAGAGCCTCTGATACCACCGCATACATCAGAAATGGCAATCTTGGCATAGTCAAGTTTGTTGAATTTCACTCCACCCGGTAATCTAAGGGGCATCTCTTCATTACGAACGAACCGGGCATCGTATGCCTTCAGCTGCTCTGTCAGCTCACGCATGT
>NZ_FR892542.1:0-1184 GCF_000436015.1 Prevotella sp. CAG:592
GAGCAACTTTTTGTTGCTCAGGTACTTAAAAAGTTATATTTGTAATAGTGTTGCGGAATTAAGGTCTATATAGAATCCACACAGTCACTTTTCTACCGTTTAGAGTGTATAGTATTGATAAACAACTGATAATAGATGCTATGGTTTTATAATATATTGAGCCCACTTGAAAAAGTCCAGATCAAATTTGGTCTTTGTAACTTATAACAATCAATAGGACGTTTTCGTAAAATGCCTTTTTCAAGTGGGCTCATGCATGGATTTTTGTTTTCACATACACAAAAGTGTAATTTTTCAGCCACCCATCTCTGAAATACACTTTTGTGTCAAAGGCTTTTTTCATTCAAATTATACTTTTGCAGCAGAAAAATAAATGAAGCAATCAAAGCATTAGCAATATGAAGGGAAAAGTAATTTTTACCACAGCGTTGTGCCTCTCGGCTATTACTCCGATGATGGCGCAGAATATCACCGGTAAGGTATTCAGTATGACAACCGCTACACGTATGAAACCGGAAATCCATTCTTAGTGTCTGAGATAAGCAAAAATCTCAACTACGAGTTGGCTTACAAATGGTTGATTTTCGATATGACCTACAGCCATACTTCGCATACGATGATGTCGAATGTAGAGACTTACAAAGACAATCCTGCAATAGGACTGCTTAAGCCTGTGAATGGAAAGGCATATAATCATGTAGAAGCATCCGTCAACTTACGCCCTTCGTTTGGCATTTGGCATCCTTCATTTACGGCATCTGTGACAAAACAGTGGCTTGATATGGATGCACATGATGGCAAAATATCCAACAATCCTATGGCAGTATTCAACTTTAACAACACCTTCAACACCAAGTTGGCAATGTTAACGTGGATGATGTCGTATACCACAAAAGGATATGGAAGAAATATATATTCGTATAAGCCAAGATTTTGTACCAATGTATCTGTATATAAGGCTTTCTTGAAGGATCGTTTGTCGTTTGATCTCTTTATCTATGATTTGTTTGGGACAGACGATATTCACATGAGTGCTCATTATGGCAAAATGAAGGAAATGATTCTTGATCAACAGTCAACAAGCAAAGTGTCGCTTACTGTAAGGTATAAATTCAACACTACAAGAAGCAAATATAAGGGTACAGGAGCAGGAGAAAGCCAGAAGAACAGAATGTAATCTGTCT
>NZ_FR892543.1:0-37895 GCF_000436015.1 Prevotella sp. CAG:592
TATTAAATATTTTTGTAACTAATTGATTTTCACCTATAAAGGTACAAAATATTTATGAGACTACCAACTTTTTATGAACAAAATCTTATCCCGAACTGGGGTAAGGTATCTTCAACAGACAACGAAGGTATCTTCATTTTTTGGCTCAAAATTCCCCCTTTTTCGAGCCAAAAGGGGCGTTATGTCAAAATAAATCCGTAACTTCGCAGGGAGAATCAAATAAACGTTTATAAAGATGTCATTAAAATGTGGTATCGTGGGATTGCCCAACGTGGGCAAATCCACGCTTTTCAATTGTCTGTCAAGTGCCAAGGCACAGGCAGCCAACTTTCCTTTCTGTACGATAGAACCCAATGTGGGCGTCATCACTGTGCCCGACGAGCGTCTCACCCGTCTGGCAGAGATAGTCCATCCCGGAAGAATAGTTCCCGCCACCTGCGAGATAGTGGATATTGTCATTGGCCTGCTGCTCTACCGCCGCTGGCCCCAACGGGTGGGCACGGGCTATTATTTCGGCCTCTGCCTCACCGGCATATTCACCGCCCGTTTCTTCATCGAATACACCAAAGAGGTGCAGGAAGCCTTCGAGGCCTCACTGCCCTTGGACATGGGCCAACTGCTCAGTCTGCCTTTCATCGCCATCGGCGCATGGTGCATGATGAAAGCAGGTCGTCACTAAGCCACCAATCCCCCACCCTATGCCGCATACCGCCGATACAAGCCCCTGGCGCCCATTCGCCTCACTTCTGCTGGCCATGCTCCTCAGCTCGGCCTGCATCGGCATGTATGCCCACGACAACCGCCAGCATCCCATCGAGGCACAATACCGCCAGCTGTCAACCCTCAATGCCCAGTCCCTGTTGCGCTACGGCGAAACCCAGACAGGCATCCAGGCCGACGACCGTGCTCTCGTGGCCTTCAACATCCTGATGAGCCGCTACTCTGCACAGATGGAGCGGCAAGACAAATACGCCTGTGCCAAGGCCGCCTGCCACATCGGCAACATCTACTACATGCGCTGCTCCTATTCCAAGGCCATGGAATATTTCCTAACCAGTCTCAAACTGTGCGAAGACAACGGCTTCAGCGACATGATTCCCCGCATCTACAACATGATAGGCAATGTCTATAGCATGTTCAACGACTTTGAGCGCAGCTCCATGTTCTATCGCAAGGCACTCGCCGTGGCACGCCACAGCGGCGACAAGAGCTTCGTCAACCGTCTGCTCAACAATCTGATATGCGCCTACCCCACCAAAGAGCCCCTCAGCCGCATCAAGGCCTACTACCGAGAGATGGCCGCCAACCGCGAGCAGCGTCCACGCTACCACTACAACCTGCTCATGGACAAGGGCATGATACTCTCCTACGAGAACCGCCACCGCGAGGCCATCCGCTGGTTCCGCCAGTCGGCCCACTATGCCCAAGAACATCAGTTGGGCGTTGAGTGCGAAGGCTCTTCATACACAAGCATGGCCGAATCGTTTCTCCGCCTCAACCAAGTAGATTCAGCCCTGTGCTATCTGCACACCAACGAACGTCTGGCACGCGAAAACAACCAAGCCAACCTGCTGGCTGAAACACTGAAGAAGCTCTATATGCTCTATGAGAAGCGCAATTTAGAAAGAGCCCTTCAATACAAGTCAGAATACCTCGACCTCAACGACTCCATCTATAACATCACAGCGTTCAACCACCTCAAGAACGCCCAGTTTCTCTACGAGACCAACCGCAGCACCGACACCATCAACAACCTCACGTTGGAGAAAGAGCGCAAGGAGATGCAGCTCACCATGCAGCGCCGCTGGCTTGTCACCCTCATCGCCTGTTCGCTGCTGTTCATGGTGCTGCTTGCCGTGGTCATTGTGCAGAAACGCCGCCTCAAGGCATCCTACAACAGCCTCTATGAGCGCAGCAAGGCCATGCTCACCGAAGAGAATGCCTATCGGCAGCGCATACACGACCTCAAAGAGCAGTCGCCGCGCCCCACCTCCACCACCGTGCCCGAAGAGCAGCGCAAGGCCATTCTTGCCTGCATCATGCACACCATGGAGCAAACAGAAGATTTCTGCGACAGCAACTTCACCATCGAGCGTCTTGCCGAGAAGGCAGGCACCAACACCCGCTACGCCTCACAAGTCATCAACCAAGTGTTTGGCAAGAACTTCCGCACCCTGCTCAACGAATACCGCATCAAAGAAGCCATGCGCCGCCTGATGGACGACGACACCTACGGCAAACTCACCATCAAGGCCATCTCAGAGAGCGTGGGCTACAAGTCGCAGGCCAATTTCATCACCGTCTTCACCCGCATCACGGGCATCAAGCCCAGCATGTACCAGAAGCTGTCGAGAGAGGAAAAAGAGAAAAAAATCAACGCATAACGCTCTTTTGGTTACTGTTTCGTGAAATAGTAACCGCAAACACATGCAAAATGTTCCATTGATGCCCATCATTCATTATCTTTGCAGCATCTTATTATTTTTTAAATCTCATAGCTCATGAAACTAACATTACACCATCACCGGTCGTGGGCATCCACACTGTTTGCCCTCTGTCTGCTGCCCATGGGCGCACAGGCACAGACCAACCTCCAGGCAGAAGTCAACGGAAGCAAGGTTGACCTGTCATGGGAATTGCCAACAGGCATGAACGATGTAGAGAACAACGGTTTTGAAGACGACACCTTCCCTGGTGAGGGGTGGACGGTGCAGACCGCCAACGGCAGCGACTACCGCTGCACATGGTTCCACTACCCCACCGATGATTTCTCACAGTTCGACAACTACACCGACTACATCCACACGGGCAGCCACAGCGCCATGGTATTCATGGACCTTGGCACTCACCCCGACGGTTCGTCGGCCAACCAAGACGAGTGGCTCATATCACCGCCATACGACAACGCCACCAACCTCGAGTTCTACAGCTACATCGACCCCATGGTGCTCGAATACGACACCTACGAGGGCTACGACGACCACTATTATGTCAAGGTGAGCCACGATGGCGGCAACACTTGGCAAGTGATATGGGATGCCCGCACCCAGTGCTCACCCGACGGCGGCTGGCAGTTGGTTTCACTGCCCTTGGGAGCTGCCACCCCCGACACCCGCATCGCCTTCCACGCCGTGAGCGGCAAGGCATCAGCCACCGACCATCTCTATTTCCTGTGGGCCATCGACGATGTGCGCATCAGCGGCCCAGCACCCGCTGCCCCCATCAGCAAGGCAGCATCCACCACCTCATTCGGCGGCTACAACATCTATCTCGACGGCCAACTCATAGCCGGCAGCATCAACGCACGCCAATACACCGATGTCAGCGAGAAAGCAGAGGGCGAGCACACCTACCGTGTGGCCTTCTACGATGCCCTCACCGATGAGGAGAGCGAAGGGGTGCAGACCACGGTCAACATCCTTGCCCCCACCTTCGATGCACCACTCAACGTGCAGGTCAGTTCACGCTACGACAGCGAGCAGGGCTACACAGCTGTGATTACATGGGACGAACCCCAGGGCAACCAAAAACCTGAAGGCTACATTGTCTATTGCAACGGCATGTGGGCAGGCTATGGCATCACGGAAACCAGTTTTGAGAACACCGGGCTCACCAAGGGAGTTTACGAATACAAGGTGTCGGCCATGTACGACAATCCCTCGGGCGAATCAGAAGCCGTGGGCGATGTGATAGCCATCGGCACGCGCATGCCCGTCACCCAGCTTTCGGCCGAGCTTGGCGACAACGGCCAGGTCGAGCTGTCATGGCAAGCCCCCGCCGACCGCGACCACAGCGTCAAGGGCTACAACGTTTACCGCAGCACCACCGCCATAGCCACAGGCATCACCACCTGCACCTACACCGACACGGCTGTTCCTCAGGGCCAGTTCGACTACACCGTCACCGCTGTTTATGACGATGATGTAGAGTCGATGCCATCGGCAGTGAGCATCAGCAATGGCACCATGCCCGTCCATCCGCTGCCCTTCAGCGAGACATTCGACACCCCGTTCAAGCCAGCCGACTGGACAGTAGAAAACCTGTATCAATACACCGAAGACTTTTATGTATGGAGATTTGACGATTGGTTTGAGATGAACATCAACGGCAATGGATTCGACGGCTATTACGCCTCCATCGACGGCATCAGCGCCGGCTATGCAGGCATCATGGCCCACCTTGTCACACCGCCGCTGAGCACAGCCCACGAAGCCGGCCAGACGCTCACCCTGAGCTACGACCTCGACTATCTGTCGATGTGGGACGACTGCGAGGCCTTCATCGAATATTCCACCGACCGCGGTGCATCGTGGCAAGACGTGGAGATGCTCACCCCCTACCATGACACCGACCTGGAAGAAGGCGCAACCTGCAGCCCCGTGCACATCACACACGATGTGACCAACCTCTCCGACACGGGCGAAATCATGTTCCGCTGGTATTACAGCGGCAATATGGACGGCCACATAGCCATCGACAACGTGCGGCTCGAAGCTACCGGCACCACCGGCATCAGCCAAGCCACCACTGACCACCAGCCGCTCACCGTCTATACCACACAGGGTGTGAAGGTAGCCGAAACCAACGGCGCAACCCCTGCATTGCCAGCAGGAGTGTACATCTTCCGTCAAAACGGCCACACCATCAAGAAAACAGTGAAATAAAACCAACGCCAAACATCCAATAAGGGCTGTGCCGTCAAAATTCAGCGGCACAGCCCTTTATTCAAAGAACCCTTCAGCGTCATGTTCAAATCCAATAAATCATACTTTCTTCTTAGCCAATCGGCTGCGCATGGTGCGCACTGCTCCTGGGGTGGTGTTCAGCAAAAAGGCCTTGTCTTCATCGCTCAAATCCCAAGATTCGGTGATGAGAAACATCATGTTATAGTTGGTCAACTTTTTGTACCCCGTTCTTATTTCCTCCATTACCTTTGGATTGAGAACGCTATAATATTCTATCACGGCCTTTTGTTCTTTCGTATTCCATTTGGCCATTGTTCCACCTTGCCGCAACTTATCCAGACATTGTCTGCCATATATTAAATCTGATATTTTCTTCTCGTTTTCTGATTCTAGTTTTTGCTATAATGTTTCTATGGCCTGTTGGCGGTTGTTCTCAGCTGTTTCCAATTGTTTTTTCAGGGTCGCATTGATTTTGTTGACCATATCCATTCTCCCAAGAGATTCTTTTAAAGATGCTCTTTTCCTGATGCTGTATATGGCAAAAAACAGAACCTCAGTTCGTCAAGTGCATTCTTCATATCCCATCCATACCTGCACATAAGCATCTCAACCAATTCGGCAGAGAGACATTCTATCTGAAATTGAATATCTTCACTCATAATTAAATTTTCTTTAAGTAACTTATTGCTTTTTCTGTACCAAAGAAATATTGAATTGCAGGTTTCAACATCCCTACCGTCCTCCATTCTTTTGGCATAACAACATAATATCCTCCACAGCATCCTCTATAGAAAGTGTATGCTCTGCAGCATAACAACCAATAAGAAAATCTATACCTCTAAACCTACGCAGGTAAGCGTACGACTGTGCCAATGTCAAACTAAAACGATTTGGCAAAAGCACCGACACAGCAGTTCACATATTCTATCATATTGTGTGTCAAATCCATAACTTTCAAACGTTTTAGTTATTATCCAAATAAGTTTCTCACCGCAAATCTACAACAATAGATTCAAACAGCAAAATCTTTTCAGAAAATAATAACCCAAGTTCCAGATTTAGATCTCAAGCAGTCATAGCGTCGACTCTGAATGCCACAAGTATTTTATTCCCCAAAACACAGAATTCCCACCGGGAAAGAGGATAAACCGAGCAAATAAGACATTTTGAACATTTTTACACCATACAAAAAGACCATCATAAGAAAGAATGGAGTAACTTTGCAACATATTTGTATCATATAAAAAATCAACGACATGATAAAAGGTATTAGAATAGCATTGTGCGGACTGCTTCTGACCGCCACATCGTCTGACGCTCTGGCACAGAAGTTTGAACTGTTGGAATATGGAAAGATGGACAACTGGGTGGTGAGAAACATCAAGGAGTCTGCCGTCATCGGCGGAAAGAAAAAGACGATATATGCCATCGGCCCAAACATGACCATCAACAACAATAACCCATACAAGAACCTCGGCGGTTCGCCTTGGGGAACATCCAACGTGATGGCAAAGGTGATGGGCATCACAAAGACAAACAACTCGGTATACCGCGACGTGCATCCCGGCCACGGCTACTGCGCCAAGATGATGACTCACATAGAGACCTGCAAGGCTCTCGGAATGATAAACATAAAGGTGCTGGCTGCCGGTTCGATATATCTCGGCGACATGAAGGAACCTATCACCGGAACAAAAGACGGTCCGAAGAACATGAACTGGGGTATCCGCTTCAACAAACGCCCCAAAGCTCTTAGATACGACTACAAGGTTTCTGTGCCGGGAACGAGAAACAGAATAAAGGAAACCGGATTCAGCAGCCCATCCACAGTGCCCGGACAGGACTACTGCATCACGGTGCTTTATCTGCAGAAGAGACACGAAGACAAGAAAGGCAACATCACGGCAAAGCGCGTGGGCACGCTGGTGGTGAAATACGGCAAGTCTACGGGATGGGTGAACGGAGCGACATACAATATCATGTATGGAGATATCAGACACAACCCTCACTACAACGCCGCCACCATGGGACTGCGCTCCTGCGACTACGCTCGCAACAGCAAGGGAAAGAGCGTGATAGTGAGAGAAACGGGATGGGCCGACGCCGACGAGACACCGACACACCTCGTATTGCAGTTCTCGTCAAGCCACGGCGGCGCATACATCGGAACACCGGGCAACACCTTCTGGGTGGACAATGTGGGACTGGTATACTAAACCATACGCACTATCAACAACTACAGAATGAAGACAATAACAAACATATACAAGTGGTGTGCACATCCGCACCACTTGTTTTTTATCACCATAGCAGCTCTCCTGCTGCCAAACATCGCCCTCTGCGTGACGGAGCAGCTCGGTGTGGCGGCTTCTCTCGCCAACGTATTGCTGCCTGCCGGCATATACTGGATGGCGATGACGCTCAGCCGCAAACCGGGGAAACCCATCTGGGGCCTGTTCCTGTTCATATTCTTTGCGGCATTCCAGATAGTATTGCTATACCTTTTCGGCAAGGGGATAATCGCCGTGGACATGTTTCTGAATCTCGTGACCACCAATCCGGGCGAAGCGATGGAACTGCTCGACAACCTCGTGCCTGGCGTGGCTTTCGTATTCATAGTATATCTGCCAATCCTCATCCTTGGCGTGGTGTCGATAAGAGGAAAGAAGACTACCACGAAGGCATTCGTCCACAACCAGAGGATAATCGGCGGCGCACTGACTGCCGCCGGACTGCTGTCGCTCTCTGCCGCATATATCACCGACAATGACTACAGGGCGGAACTGGACCTCTACCCTGCCAACGTCATATACAATATCTATCTCGCCGGCGAACGCACATACCAGACCAACCACTATGCCGAAACGTCAAAGGGATTCTCCTTCAAGGCAAAAAAGGAAACGGCATACGACGGCAGGGAGATATACGTGATGGTGGTTGGCGAAACGGCACGTGCCTGCGAATTCTCCATCTACGGATACAACAGGCCTACCACTCCGCTGATGCAGCGGGAACGGGGGCTGGTGGCGTTCAGCAACGTGATGTCGCAGTCGAACACCACCCACAAAAGCGTGCCTATGCTCCTCTCGGCGGCTTCTGCCACCGACTACGACCGCATCTATCACGAGAAGGGAATAATAGAGGCATTCAAAGAGGCCGGCTTCCACACCACCTTCATCTCAAACCAACTCCCGAACCACTCGTTCATCGACTTCTTCGGAGAGGAGGCCGACGACTGGACTTTCATAAAGGAACACAGCAAGGAAGGAGCCAACACTCCCGACGAGGAGATGCTGACTATATTAAATAAGGTATTGGCAAAGAACAGGAAACGGGAACTGATAGTGCTGCACTGCTACGGTTCGCACTTCAACTACCGCGAACGCTATCCTCGGAGCGAAGCCTTCTTCCGTCCCGACGACGCTTCTGAAGCCAAGGCGTCGAACAGGCAGCAACTCGTAAACGCATACGACAACAGCATCCGTCAGACCGACAGACTGCTACACGACATTATCGCGGCACTGCGCAAGACAGGGGCTGTAGCTGCCATGCTATACACCTCCGACCACGGCGAGAACATCTTCGACGACGACCGCAAACTGTTTCTTCACGCCTCGCCCACTCCATCATACTACGAGCTGCACGTGCCGCTCATAGCATGGGTGTCGGAGAGCTACGACAGGTTATACCCGGGCATTCACGCCACACTCGTCGCCAACCGCCACAAGCCGGTGGCAAGCAGTGCGTCGTTCTTCCACTCCATGCTCGGACTGGCAGGAATCAGCACACCATACCGTGCCGACTCACTGAATATAAGTTCCGGCAAACTGCATTCGGCCCCCCGCCGCTATCTCAACGACCACAACAAGGCAATGCCGCTCGACAAGACAGGACTGAGCGAGAAGGATCTGGAAATGATCGGGAATGTCGGGAAAAAGCATTAGCCACACACTCCCCTAAGGGCAAGAAATAAAGGCTCCGTCAATAAAAAAACGAACAAGCCCTAATATCCTATTTTAGATAAAAAAAGCCAAAGCCGGAGCCACAAAGAGGGTATAAATGGATAAAAAGCCTAAAGATTTGTCATTTTGTCAAATATTTAGGTTTTTTATTTTGTACGAACAAAGTAAATGCGTATATTTGCCGCCCGAAAAGGCTATTTCTAATATCATTTTAATACTTTTACTATGAACAGCGAAGAACTAATACTCAATGCCAACGAAGTAGTGGAATTTCTACAGAAACCGGCAAGTGAATTCACAAAAGCAGACATCATCAGCTTCATCCGCAACAACGAAATCCGGATGGTCAACTTCATGTATCCAGGAGGCGACGGCAAGCTTAAGACTCTGAATTTCGTAATCAACAGTCTGAGCTACCTCGACACTATCCTCACTTGTGGTGAGCGCGTTGACGGCTCAAGCTTGTTCCCATTCATCAGCGCAAGCAGCAGCGACCTCTATGTAGTGCCTCGCTACCGCACAGCTTTCGTTGACCCATTCGCAGAAGTTCCTACTCTCTGCATGCTCGCTTCCTTCTTCGACAAGGACGGACAGCCACTCGAGAGCGCACCTGAACACACTCTGGCAAAGGCTGCAAAGGCTTTCCGCGAGGTTACAGGCATGGAGTTCCAGTCTATGGGCGAGTTGGAATACTACGTTATCACTCCAGACGACGGCACATTCCCTGCTGTTGACCAGAAGGGCTACCACGAGTCTGCTCCATACGCTAAGACAACAGATTTCCGCACAAAATGTATGTACTACATTTCAAGAACCGGCGGACAGATCAAATATGGTCACTCTGAGGTAGGTAACTTCAGAATGGACGGCAACGTTTATGAGCAGGGCGAGATCGAGTTCCTGCCTATCGACTGTCAGGAGAGCGCTGACCAGCTCATGATCGCAAAGTGGGTGATCAGAAACGTAGCAGACCGTATGGGTCTCAACGTGACATTCGCTCCTAAGATCACAACCGGAAAGGCTGGTTCTGGTCTCCATATCCACATGAGAATCATGAAGGACGGCAAGAACATGATGATCCACGACGGCAAGCTCAGCGACGAGGCTCGCACAATGATCGCCGGTATGATGGACCTCGCTCCTGCCATCACCGCATTCGGAAACAAGAACCCTACTTCTTACTTCCGTCTCGTTCCTCATCAGGAGGCTCCTACAAACGTATGCTGGGGCGACTGCAACAGATCAGTGCTCGTACGTGTACCACTGGGATGGACTTCAAAATGCGACATGTGCCACGGTGCTAACCCACTCGACACAGCTGCCGGCTACGACACATCACTGAAGCAGACTGTAGAGATGCGCTCACCAGACGGTTCTGCTGACATCTATCAGCTCATCGCTGGTCTCTGCGTGGCTTGCCGTCACGGATTCGAGATGAAGGACGCTCTCGAAATCGCTGAGAAGACATACGTTAACTACAACATCCACGATGCTGAGAACGCTGAGCGCGTTGCTGCTCTCGCACAGTTGCCAGACAGCTGCGAGGCTTCTGCTGACTGCCTCGAGAAGTTCCGCAAGGTATTCGAGGAGCACGGAGTATTCTCTGCAATGATGATCGACGGTATCCAGAAGCAGCTGAGAGCTTTCGGCGACAAGACTCTGCGTGAGGACATCCAGAACAACGAGGCTGAAATCCTGAAGCTCGTTGAGGGATACTTCCACTGCGGATAATATCCAGAAAAGAAACAATACGAAAGGCTATCTTGGGAAAACGAGTAGCCCTGAGTCTACAACTTATCTCGGACATGCCCTGCAACACAGGGGCATGTCCGAGTTTTTTTTGCATTACACACAACAAAACCGACACCGCTGCAAATCATTACTACCCCACCCAACAACACTACGCATATATCACCATTATGTTTTTTTTAATTAAAAAAATGTTGCGCATACCAATTTAATGCTTAACTTTGCAAAGTCGATATTACAAACGAACAAATCAAACTAATCAAAATTAATAACCAAAAAAATGACAAGCTTATCAATGCTAATCGTTGCGGTATTCGTGATCGGCTATTTCTTCATAGCCATCGAGAGCGTGACGAAGGTAAACAAGGCAGCAATCGCATTGCTCATGTTCGTGGGTTGCTGGACAATCTTCATGTGTGACCCATCGCAGTATCTCTCTGCCGCCATCGGCGACAAAATTCCGTCTGTAGTCAACGAAGCCATTGAACACCACCTTGGCAGCACTGCCACCACACTGTTCTTCCTCATGGGAGCAATGACAATCGTGGAACTTGTAGACCAGAACGGCGGTTTCAATTTCGTCAGGGATACACTGAAGACAAAGAGCAAGAAAGCCCTGCTGTGGCGTATCGCCTTCATGACCTTTATCCTCTCGGCAATACTCGACAACCTCACCACGTCCATCGTGATGATCATGATACTCAGAAAACTCGTCAGCGAACATAAAGACCGCATCATATATGCAGCCCTCGTGGTAATCGCAGCCAACTCCGGCGGTGCCTTCTCTCCTATCGGCGACGTGACCACCATCATGCTCTGGAACAAGGGAGTGATAACAGCCCTAGGAGTGATAAAGGAAATCATTGTGCCATCTATTGTATCAATGGTGATACCGGCTTACATACTGAGTTTCTCACTGAAAGGCGAACTGGCATTGCCTCAAGAGCAGGGCGGCGAACTGACATCAAGCGAATTTACCGCCGTTCAGCGCAAGACAGTGTTCTTCCTCGGTGTGGGCGGACTCATCTTCGTGCCTATCTTCAAGTCTATCACCCATCTGCCTCCGTTCGTAGGCATACTGCTCGTCCTCGGACTGCTCTGGACCGTCACAGAGCTATTCTATAGCCATCTGCCCAAGAGCGCCAAGAAGAGCACCATGCAGAAGCGCGTAAGCAATATGCTCTCACGCATCGACATGTCGACGATTCTCTTCTTCCTCGGAATTCTGATGGCTGTGGCATGTCTTGAAACGATCGGTGTGCTGACACAGCTCGGCAACGGCCTCAACGTGGTGTTCGAAGGCAACCACTATCTCGTGACCGGTATCATCGGAGTGCTCTCGAGCATCGTAGACAACGTGCCTCTCGTAGCTGGCTGCATGGGTATGTATCCTGTAGACCCAAGCATCGGTGGCGACATGTCTGTAGACGGTATCTTCTGGCAGCTGCTTGCCTACTGTGCCGGCGTTGGCGGTTCAATGCTCATCATCGGTTCTGCTGCCGGTGTGGTTGTAATGGGGCTCGAGAAGATAACATTCGGCTGGTATATGAAGAAGGTGTCATGGATTGCCTTCGTAGGCTATCTCGCCGGTATCATAGTATACTGGGTGGATAAAAGCATCATCGGTCTGTAAACCGTTTCTTCTAAAAGCTCAAAACCCAAGCAAGCCATAATGGGCGATCGGAGATAAAGTTCTAATGAACGATTAGGATTACCAACAAAGGGCTGACACCTCTCTTGAATGAAGTGTCAGCCCTTTTCCATGTTTTCCACCAAGGGTTTCAGCAAGCTGCAAACTTATATACATAAAAGGCAAAATGGGCAACGCCAGCGCCCAAGTGGGGCAGCACCAGTACCCGATTTTCCATCCATAGCTATCCTTTTCCGTTTTTTGTGGTTTCACCCTTGGCAAAACAATTACAGTCCATAGAGGCTGACAGCTCCCGCTTACAACAATGGCGAGAGAAGACGCACTACAGATTCCCACAGACGCTGGGCGAACGGACGCTTCCTGCTTATCATACGCTCGGTGACGAAGTTGCACTCCTTGATGTCGTCCATGAAAATCTGTTTGAAACGCAAAGTGGTTTCACGGTCGTAGATGAAGGCGTTCGCCTCGAAATTGTTCTCAAAACTGCGGAAGTCCACGTTGGTAGAACCGCAGGTACACACTATATCATCGCAAACGAGAAGCTTGGAATGAAGAAATCCCGGACGGTAGAGGTATACCTTTACGCCAGCCTGTATGGTCTCGAAGACATACGACCGGCTCGCCCACTCCACGAACTTTGCGTCGCCATGGCGGGGAATCATTATCCTCACGTCTACTCCAGCCAGAGCGGCGATACGCATTGCCGACATCACCGTCTCGGTGGGGAGGAAATATGGAGTCTCTATATACACATAGCGGCGCGCCTCAAGCAGTATGCGCACATAGCCCTGCATTATGTCTGGCCACTTCTCCACCGGACTGCTCGTCACTATCTGTATCACAATGTCGTTCTTCACGTTTCCCAACAGTTCGGGATAATAGCGGCGGTCGGTGATGAGAGTGCCAGAAACGAAATACCAGTCGATGAGAAACGCCCTCTGTATGGCATACACCGCTCCTCCTACAATCTTGAGATGGGTATCACGCCAGCTATGGCCGTCAGTGCCCGTGACATAACGTTTGGCAACGTTCATGCCGCCGATGAATCCCACTCTGCCGTCGATGACGCAGAGCTTGCGGTGGTTGCGGTAGTTCACCTTGCTTGTGAAGGCAGGGAAGCGCACGGGCATGAATGGCATCACCTTGATACCGGCATCACGCATACGCTTGAAGAAGGAGTCGTGAACGTTCCAGCATCCCACATCGTCGTAGATTACTCTCACTTCCACTCCTTCCCGCGCCTTGTCTATGAGCATGTCGGCGAGTAGTTGTCCGAGCGAGTCATGGTCGAAGATATATGTGTCGAGGTGTATGCTGCTCTTTGCCGCTCCTATCTCACGGAACAAGGAGCTGAAGAAGTCGTATCCCGTGGTGTAGATGTCCACGGCATTGTCTTTGAAAGGCATCGCCCAGTTCTGCGAGGCGAAGAGTTTCACCAGCGTCTCGCTACCATCCGGCACCTTGAGGTCAGTCTGCACGGCAAATTCCAGCATCGATCGTTTGGTGAGCAGGTCGAGACTGTGTTGGCTTATGAGTTTCTCCTTTCTCGTGTCCTGCCCGAAGAAGAAATAGAGCACAATGCCCACCACTGGCATGAAGGCAAGCACCATTACCCATGCCATGGTCTTCACGGGCAGTCTGTTGTCCATGAGCACATTGATGATTGTCGCAACGACGACAATGACGTAGACACTTATAAAAATCCAATACAGATACTCCATAAGCATTGATGTATACCGCCGGCATGAGCATCTCTTTCCATATCAGATGCTTCATGCGGCGCATTGAGCACAATGACGTGCCACCTTATATTATTATCTCGCTGCCAAGTTCCTTGGCTATGGCATTGCGGAGCTTCTGGGTCTCCTGATACTCCTTTATGAGCGAGATGAGTTTTTCCTGGTTTCCTGTGTTGAGCGATATCTCCTTCTTGAGATGCGCAAGTTTCTCTGACACCACGTCCATTCTGAAATCGAGCACGAGATGGACTATCTGGTTTCTCAGCACATCATCGCCGGTGCGCAGCTTGGCTCCTTTGCGCAGCTGGAACCTGTCGAACGACATTTCTGTGGCGAGTTTGCTAATCTCCATATCGGGATGCTTCATCAGATAGTCTTCTGCCTTGAAGCCGGGATCGGCGCTATGGTCCACCACTTCCTGCAACACCTTGTTATATAGCGGCACAGAGAATGAGAGGTTGTCGGTGCCGAGGTCGTAGCTGACATACTGCGCCACGTTGAGCGCCATGGTCTGTCCGTCGGCAGTCTCTACATTGTCGTAGATTATCTGCTCTCCGTGTCTCACCACAGCCTGCATGAGCATATACTCCACCTTCTTGGCCTGCTGCATTGGCGGTTCCGGTCCCACCTGAGTCTGCTGCTCCGGCTGGTCTGCTGCGGGAGTGCTTTGCTGCTCTCGCTGCTGCTCCTTCAGTTCCGCCTCCTTGCCGCTGCGGATAAACTTGTTCATCGTGGTGATGAGCGTAGCTTCGTTTATGCCGATGCGGTGGGCGGCGTCCTGCAGATATGTGGCTCTCACTATCTGGTCTTGTATCACCGATATGCTCTTCACTATACTGCTTATCGCCTCTGAGCGCTTCATCGGGTCGGTGACGCCCTTCAAGAGATAGGCTATCTTGAATTCTATCACGTCCTGCTGATGGTCGGCCACATATTTGCGGAAATCTTCCGCCGTATGCTTACGTGCGAAACTGTCGGGGTCGTCGCCTCCCGGCAGCAGCAGCACCTTCACTTTCATCGCTTCAGCGAGGAGCATGTCGATGCCTCGCATGGCGGCATGGATTCCTGCGGCGTCACCGTCGTAGAGCAACACGATATTGTCGGTGAAGCGGTGAAGGAGCCGTATCTGATACACGCTGAGTGCCGTTCCTGAGTTTGCCACCACATTCTCTATACCACACTGGTGCATGGAAATCACGTCAGTGTATCCCTCCACCATATACACGCAGTTCTCTTTGGCTATCGCCTTCTTTGCCTGGAAGATGCCATACAGTTCGCGTTCCTTGTGGTATATCTCCGAGTCTGAGGAGTTGATGTATTTCTGCTGCACTCCCTTTGTGCGGGAATCGAGAAGTCGTCCGCCGAAGGCTCTCACGTTGCCGTTGACTCCAATCCACGGAAACATCACCCTGCCCGAATATTTGTCTACGAGTTCTCCGTTGTCACGCTTGAAGCATAGTCCGGTGGCTATGAGATATTTCTCGTTGAATCCCTTGCGCAGGGCTTCCTGCGCGAGGGCATTACGCGACGGAAGGGCGAAACCGAGATGGAATTTCTCTATTATGTCGTCGCGGAAACCGCGGCTGCGGAAATACTGCATACCTACCGCTCTGCCATCTACATCGTTGAGGAGGATGTTGTTGAAATATTCCATCGCCCATTTGTTGACGATGAACATACTCTCACGGTCGTTCTGCTCCCGCTTCTCCTCTTCGCTCATCTCGCGCTCACGCACTTCGATGTTGTATTTGTTGGCGAGCCATTTCAGTGCCTCCACATACGTCATCTGCTCATGTTCCATGAGGAAGCTGACGGGATTTGCCGACTTTCCGCATGAGAAGCAGTGGCAGATTCCGCGTGCCGGCGAGACATAGAACGACGGTGTCTTCTCGTCGTGGAAGGGGCACAGTCCTTTGTAGTTGGCGCCCACTTTCTTGAGCGTCACAAACTCAGAGACGACATCCACGATGTTTGCCGCATCCTTGATTCTTTCTATCGTAGCGTGGTCAATCATCTGCCTCCTTGTCTGCCTCCCTGAATATAGAGAAGTTCACACTTCCGTATTCTCTATGCTCCACGAAATTCGGATGCTGGCTGAAGTCGTTCTTCTTTCCATGTTCAAACACGAACACGCCTCCCGGCTTGAGCATTCCTGCCTTGAACACGAGCTCTGGCAGTGTTGGCAATTCCGGCAGGGCGTATGGCGGGTCGGCGAAGATGAAGTCGAACTGCTGCTTGCATCCCTTGATGAAGCGGAACACATCGCCACGTATCGTCACGCAGTTGCCGGCTCCGAGCTTTGCCACACATTGTTTGATGAAGGCATGGTGGTCGCGGTCGGCTTCCACGCTGATTACCTGCTGACAACCTCTCGACACGAGTTCGAGCGATATGCTTCCCGTGCCGGAGAAGAGGTCGAGAGCTGTGGTGCCTTCGAAATCTATATATCCGTTGAGAACGTTGAAAATGTTCTCCTTTGCGAAATCTGTCGTGGGACGGGCTTTGAAGGTGCGGGGCACATCAAATCTCCTTCCCTTGTATAATCCTGTTATTATGCGCATTATATTATTGTTATTGATGAGTGGACTTGCCGTCAAGTCCTGCCCATGTTCATTTCAGCAGTGCCGTCACCATATCGAAAGGCACACCTTCCTGCAAGGTCAGCGGATGGCGGTTGAAATCCGACGACGCCTTGATTTTGTATATGTTGGCTACAAAGCGATGGAGTTCTTCTATCAGAGCGTCGCGCTCCTTGAATTCGCCACACAAATAGATGTCGTCCTTCTTCTCGTTCATCGCCAGCTGATTCCATACCGAAAGGATGAAATATGCGGCATCGTTGGCATGCGCCACTTCGAACGTGTTGGAGAAGCGGAACCTGTTTTTGCGGAAGCTGCAAAGCTCCATCTTCCCGTCGTGGAAATAGCAATACAGTTTCTCGTTGTTGCCAGCCATGCTTCGTCGCTGCAGATATTGCCATGTTGACCCACATACCGGATGCACCTTTATGTCGGAGAAATTGTCGGTGAGCACGAGTCTCAGGTCCTTGTTCAGCGAATACAGTGCCACGGCGTTCACCTGCGGCAGTATGGTGGCGAGCACGGCATTATTCTCCTGTCCCATCACGGTGTAGTTATAGAGCAGCTCCTTGCTGTGCTCGTCATATTCGTCGATAGGCACCATCACCACCGGCGAGTCGAGAAGCACCTGCACTTTCCTCCATTTCGCCAGTCGGAGCGTATCGTCGCGCAACGCCTCTCTGAGGTTTGCCGCCATGGAGATTCCACCATTTATGGCGTATGGCACGAACGAGAATCCTGCACCATCGCCATTTCTGTATGCGAAGGCGAGTGATCCATGTCCCACTCTTATCATTAGTCGATGTTCCTGCTGTGATATGTTATTCCCAGTTTCCTGCATTGTCATTAGGTGTTGTGATGTCTCCAAATTTCATTCCCGGATATTCTCCCCTTCCGTTTGCCCCTTCGGTGAGCTCGCGGATGCTGTTCTCGTCGAGTCCTTGCAGATAGGCATCGTATGGCGCGCCGCATTCCATCACTGGCACTGCGGCTCCCGACTTGCCTGTATGCACCGAGGCTGAGAGCTCAAACTCCTGTCCTTCTGAATACGGCACGTAGCGCAGCGAATCGGCAAGCAGTCCGCTCCCGATGAGCTGTCTGAAAGACCCGGCGTATATTCCGAAGCGCTGTCTGTAGCTTTTTTCCGCCTTGCGGATTTCCGTCAGCCGTTGTATGACTTCCGACTCTCGCTGCTTACGCTGGTCGGCGAAGTGCATAGGACGCCTAACGCTCGCCCAACAGAGAGCGAGGAGCACCACCACGATGGCGGCAAGTATATGGTTGAGTTTTATTTTCATTCTTCTTGCCTTGCTATAAAGAAATCTTTAGCGTAACTTTGCACTCGTCGATAGAATATCGTAATATGCAAAATTACGGTAAATAATTTGTAATATCAAGAGTTTAGCTAAAAATAACCATGATTGAGGATGAATTAAGCAGGGCCATCACAGAAACCTTCGGCTTCTGCCCCACTGACGAACAGCAGGAAGCGATACGTACGTTCTGCAGGTTCATGACTTGTCGCGACGACCGTCCGGCGATGGTGATGTGTGGTTCGGCAGGTACCGGAAAGACGTCGCTCTCGGCGGCTATGGTCAAGACTTTGGCTCGCTTGCACCAGAGGGTGGTGCTGCTTGCTCCCACGGGAAGGGCTGCCAAAGTGCTATCCATGAATGCAGGAATGCCGGCATTCACCATCCACCGCAGGATATACCGGCAGAAGACTTTCACCGGCGACATGACGGGATTCAGCCTCAACATAAACAAGCAGCGTGACACGCTGTTTGTCGTTGACGAGGCTTCTATGGTGTCTAACGACGGATTCGCTTCCGGTGGCGGTGCACCGGGATTCGGCAGCGGCTGTCTGCTCGACGACCTCATGGAGTTCGTATTCTCCGGCGACAACTGCCGGCTGATGCTTGTCGGCGACAGGGCGCAGCTGCCTCCTGTCGGCGAAGAGGAGTCGCCGGCTCTCATGGCTGACAGTCTCGCCGCCAACTATTTCCTGACGATGCACAGTGTGGAACTGAACGAGGTGTTGAGACAGGCTCACGACTCCGGCATCTTATACAACGCCAACGTGATACGCCAGATGATAACCCACGACGAGGCTACACAGTTGCCCAAAATAAGGTTCAAGGCTTTTGCCGACATCCAGATGGTGCCTGGCGACGAACTGATAGAACAGCTTGCCGGCAGCTACTCTGAGGTGGGACTCGACGAGACAATGGTGGTGACTCGCAGCAACAAGAGGGCTAACGTATACAACAACGGAATCCGGGGCATGGTGCTCGGCAGGGAGGACGAACTGACACCTGGCGACATGCTGATGATTGTGAGAAACAACTATTTCTGGGTGGAACAGGAGGAGAAAAAGGCTCGTGAGGCTGCCAAATCATCGGAACCAGCTCCCAAGCCGCCTACTGCCGACATGGAGAAGACGCCTTTCTCATTCATCGCCAACGGCGACAGGGCGAAGGTGCGCCGCGTACGCAACATCAGAGAATTGTATGGTTTCCGCTTCGCCGACCTCGCCCTTGAATTCCCCGACTACGACAACTACGAGCTGCAGGCCACCGTCATCATTGACTCGCTGCAGTCTGAATCGCCATCGCTGACCCGCGAACAGAGCGAGCAGCTCTTCAATGGCGTCCTTGCAGACTATGCCGACCTTAGGCTGAAGAGTGAACGCATGGGACACGTGAGGTCTGACAAATACTACAACGCATTGCAGGTGAAATTCGCCTATGCCGTGACCTGCCACAAGGCTCAGGGCGGACAATGGGCACACGTGTATGTGGACCAAGGATACATGACCGACGACATGCTCACGCCCGACTATATCCACTGGCTATACACAGCCTTCACACGAGCAACGGAAAAACTGTATCTCGTGAACTGGCCTAAGACGCAGACAGAAGAGTGAACATGGCAACAGCTTTTGCAAAATGGTGATACCCCCAATACAAAGGGGATATGCAAGACGTGATACAGTCTGCATATCCCCTTAATATGTTGTATATATAAATTTTGATCCGCTTACTCTGCGGCACGGAAGTTCACCAAATCCTCGGCTATGAAGCTCTTGACATAGCAGCTGTGGCCGATTACCTCCTCCTCAGCATAGCGCACATAAACCTGTGCACTCTTGGCGAAGAGTTCCGGTGAGGCAGTAGCGTCACCGATGATGAGCAGCGACATGAGGATATCGGCAGTCATATCGTAGAGGCGACGGGCGAGGAAGTCGAGCACCTCCTGGTTTTCAGCCTGCTTCACGTATTCGAGCGACTGCTCGTAGAGCTCTATCATCTTTGCCACACGCACATGCAGCGGCTTCATATCCTCAGACACCTCTCTCTCGAGCATCTCCTTCATGATGTTGAGATAGGTGCTGTTAGTGATGTAACGCAATGCTGCTACAACCTGCAGCTGTGTCGTTCCCTCGTAGATAGAGAAGATACGTGCGTCGCGGTACAGGCGCTGACACTTGTATTCCATGATGAATCCCGAACCGCCATGCACCTGGATGCAGTCGTATGCATTCTGGTTGGCATACTCAGAGTTCATACCCTTTGCCACTGGAGTGAAGGCATCAGCAAGACGGGCATACTTCTTCTGCTCCTGACGCTCCTCCGGAGTGAGTTTGCGCTCACGGGAGATATCTTCGAGAGCCTTGTAGATGTCAACGTAGCGTGCTGTCTGATACAGGATGCTGCGACCGGCGTCGAGCTTTGCCTTGATACGGGCAATCATATCGTATACGGCAGGGAACTTCACGATAGCCTCGCCAAACTGCTTGCGGTCCTTGGCATAGGCAAGAGCCTCGTCGTAGGCTGCCTGGCTCACGCCGACAGACTGTGCGGCGATACCCAGACGGGCACCGTTCATGAGCGCCATCACATATTTGATGAGTCCCATACGGGTGCTTCCGCAGAGTTCTGCCTTGGCATTCTTGTATACCAGCTCACAGGTAGGTGAACCGTGGATACCGAGCTTGTTCTCGATGTGGCGCACGGTAACGCCACCCTGGTTCTTGTCGTAGATAAACATTGAGAGTCCACGTCCGTCGTGTGTGCCTGCCTCTGAACGGGCCAGCACGAGATGGATGTCAGAGTCGCCGTTGGTGATGAAACGCTTCACACCATTGAGCAGCCAGCATCCCTCCTCCTCGCTGTATGTAGCCTTGAGCATTACGCGCTGCAAGTCAGAACCGGCATCAGGTTCAGTGAGGTCCATACTCATGGTCTCTCCGGCACATACACGTGGGATATACTTCTGGCGCTGCTCCTCAGAACCGAACTCATAGAGAGTCTCGATACAGTCCTGCAAGCTCCAGATGTTCTGGAATCCGGCATCTGCCGTAGCCACGATTTCCGAAGCCATGGAATAAGGAGTGATAGGCATGTTCAGACCGCCGTAGCGGCGAGGCATTGAGATGCCCCAGAGTCCTGCCTGACGTGTAGCCTCGATGTTCTCGTATGTTTTCGAAGCATAGTGCATGCGTCCCTCCACGAGGTGTGGACCTTCGAGGTCAACAGCCTCACTGTTGGGTTCGAGGATATTGGCGGCGATGTCGCCGGTGATGTCGAGCACACGCTTGTAGTTCTCGATGGCATCGTCGAAGTCTACGGGTGCATCCTCATACTTGTCTTTGTCTGCGAAGTTGCGTTCCTTGAGCTCAACGACGCGTTTCATTTCCGGGTGATTGAGATAGAAATCAAATTCCGGATGGTCGCTATAATAATTAGCCATGATGTTCTTTACTTTGAGTTCTGCTTATAATACTTTATGAGTTTTGGAACGACCTCCTCCACAGTGCCGTTGATTACATAGTCGGCAATCTTGTTGATAGGAGCCTCAGGGTCGTTGTTCACGGAGATGATGATACCAGAGTCCTGCATACCTGCGATATGCTGGATCTGACCGGAGATACCACATGCGATATACACCTTTGGATGCACTGTCACACCGGTCTGGCCAATCTGGCGGTCGTGGTCTACCCATCCTGCGTCAACAGCCGCACGGCTGGCGCCCACCTCTCCGTGGAGTTCCTTGGCGAGTTGGAATAGCATGTCGAAACCTTCCTTGCTGCCCACGCCGTAGCCACCGGCAACGACGATCGGCGCACCCTTCAGGTTGTGCTTGGCAGCCTCAACGTGGCGGTCGATGACCTTCACCACATAGTCAGCCTCAGGCACATATTTTGCTACGTCCATATATACCACTTCATGCTTTGCCTCACCCTCGTATACGGCTTTCTGCATCACTCCGCTACGCACGGTAGCCATCTGTGGGCGATGCTCCGGGTTTACGATTGTGGCAACGATGTTTCCGCCGAATGCCGGACGAATCTGATAGAGCAGGTTGTCATAATGCGTGCCGCTCTTCTTGTCGTCGAAATCACCGATTTCAAGCTGTGTACAGTCGGCTGTCAGTCCGCTTGTCAGCGATGACGACACTCTCGGACCGAGGTCACGGCCAATCACTGTTGCTCCCATGAGGCAGATCTGTGGCTTCTCCTCCTTGAAGAGGTTCACCAGGATATCCGTATGTGGTGCTGATGTGTATGGGAAGAGACCCTCTGCATCAAAGGCGAAGAGCTTGTCAACGCCATAAGGCAGTATCTGGTCTTCCACCTTGCCCTTGATGCCGGTACCGGCAACGATGGCATGAAGCTCCACACCAAGCTGGTTGGCGAGCTTGCGGCCTTTGGTAAGCAATTCCTGAGACACCTCGGCAACCGTGGTGTTCTCTATCTCGCAATATACAAATACGTTGTTCATCTCTTATCCAATAATCTTTTCGTCCAACAATTCTTTTATCATTCCCTCGATATCAGTGTCGGAAGCGGTGAGCGTCTTGCTCTCCTTGGCCTGGAACACGATATTCTTCACAGCCTTCACCTTGGTTGGCGAGCCGGCGAGTCCACACTGCTCCGGGTCGCCGTCAACATCGGCTACAGACCACTGGTTGAGCGTCAGATATGGGCGCTCGGCATAAAGCTCGGCGTATGGCATGTCGGCAGTGCGCTCCAAAGGCACGTTGGCACGCTTGTATTTCATCACGAGCTTGGCGTTGCAAGGACGGCAAGGAGCGGCGCTGCCGTTCACCGTGATGACGATAGGCATAGGAGCCTCTACGGTCTCCACTCCTCCGTCGATATGGCGACGGATGGTGAGCACGCCATTCTCACACTTCTCTATCTCCTCGGCATAAGTCACCTGAGAGAGTCCCAGCTTCTGTGCCACCTGTGGTCCCACCTGTGCAGTGTCACCGTCGATAGCCTGACGACCACCGATTACCACATCGGCACCGCCGATTTTCTGGATTGCCGTGGCAAGTGCGTATGAGGTAGCGAGCGTGTCGGCACCAGCAAAGAGTCTGTCGGTCAGCAGCCATCCTGTGTCTGCTCCTCTATAGAGTCCCTGGCGGATGATCTCGGCAGCACGTGGAGGGCCCATGGTGAGGATACCCACTGTGGAGCCTGGATTCTGGTCTTTCAAACGTAACGCCTGTTCGAGGGCGTTCAAATCTTCAGGATTGAAAATTGCTGGCAATGCGGCACGGTTCACGGTGCCTTCAGCCGTCATGGCGTCTTTGCCAACATTGCGTGTGTCTGGTACCTGCTTGGCAAGTACAATGATTTTTAAACCCATATTATTCTGTTATAATGTAAAGTTCATGTTATACAATAGGTGCAAAAATACGATTTTTTTGTTGTGCTGCAAAGAAAAGCACGAAAAAGCTAACAATACAGGTTATAAAAAGACCTGTCTGCTACATTATGAAATGCTAATTTCCTATCATTATGCTGTTTATGACCTTGTCTTGTCAGCAAATGCCAAACCGTCCCTTTTCACTCCAAAAACAACAAAGCCCAAACCTGTCATCCGGAACATCGCCTGATGACTGGTTTGGGGTTAATGCTATATATATCTTTCCGTCAGCCATCCACTCTCCTATTACTTCTTGTCGTAAGCATGAAGAGGATAGTCGATGGTGAAATGCAGACCACGACACTCCTTACGCTCTATTGCCTGACGTGTGATGAGGTAGCCCACGTTTATCATGTTTCTAAGTTCACAGATATCCTTGCTCGCCTTCACCCTCTTGAAGAGCGACTCTGTCTCTTCATAGAGCAGGTCGAGACGGTTCCATGCACGTTTCAGTCTGAGGTCACTTCTCACGATGCCCACATAGTTGCTCATTATCTGTCCCACTTCCTTCACGCTCTGCGTGATGAGCACTTTCTCCTCATTGGTCAGGGTGCCCTGGTCGTCCCACTCCGGCACATGCACATTGAAGTCATATTCATCAATGTGTGCCAGACTGTGCTTTGCAGCCGCATCGGCATATACCACAGCCTCGATGAGTGAGTTGCTTGCCAGACGGTTGCCTCCGTGAAGTCCTGTGCATGAGCATTCGCCGATGGCATAGAGGCGCTTGATGCTCGACTCGCCGTTGAGGTCCACCTTGATGCCGCCGCACATATAATGGGCTGCCGGCCTTACGGGGATATACTCCTTGGTGATGTCGATGCCGATACTCAGACATTTCTTGTATATATTCGGGAAATGATGCTTTGTCTCCTCCGGATCCTTGTGGGTCACGTCCAGACACACATGGTCGATACCGTGTATCTTCATCTCCTTGTCGATGGCACGCGCCACGATGTCGCGGGGAGCGAGACTCAACCGCTTGTCGTATTTCTCCATGAACGACTCTCCGTTGGGCAGTCGCAGGATGCCGCCGTAGCCTCTCATCGCCTCTGTGATGAGGTATGCGGGATGGGTCTCTTGCGGATTATATAATGATGTGGGATGGAACTGCACGAACTCCATGTCCTGCACCGTTCCCTTTGCGCGGTATACCATTGCCTCCCCGTCGCCGGTGGCTATCAGGGGGTTCGTGGTGGTCTGGTACACGGCTCCGCACCCTCCGGTACACATCAGCGTGACCTTGCTCAGATACGTGTCCACCTTCTGTGTCTCCGGGTTCAGCACGTAAGCGCCATAACACTGTATGTTCGGCGTGCGGCGCGTCACCACGATTCCGAGATGGTGCTGCGTTATTATCTCTACTGCGAAATGATTCTCCTTGATGTCGATGTCCGGATTGCTGCGCACGGCCTCCATCAGTCCTCGCTGGATCTCAGCTCCCGTGTCGTCGGCATGGTGCAGGATACGGAACTCAGAGTGTCCTCCCTCACGGTGCAGATCGAAGCTGCCGTCTTCCTTGCGGTCGAAGTGCACTCCCCACTTCACCAGTTCATCAATCTGCTCCGGTGCATTCCTTACCACTTGCTCCACAGCTTCCACATCATTGATGTAGTCACCGGCTATCATAGTGTCTTCGATATGCTTATCGAAATTGTCTATCTTGAGATTCGTCACCGATGCCACTCCTCCCTGGGCGAAGTATGTATTCGCCTCATCGAGCGTTGTTTTGCAGATCAGGCATATCTTGCCTTTGTGTTCTCTTGCTACCTTTAGCGCATAGCTCATTCCGGCGACGCCGGCACCGATAATGAGAAAATCGTATTTATAAACCATAAAGACGTTTGTTTTAATCAATGCAAAAGTAATAAGATTTTCTTAAAACGGATAAATATCGGAGGCTTTTTGTAGGTTATTACATTCTTTAATAGTAATTATTCCACTTTTTCGCCCAAAAGTTCGTAATTTTGTAAGCGTTATGGAATTTGGAGTACCATAGCAGCGACTTTTCCTGTTGCTTTTCCATTGGCACACCAACATCAAACCCATCTGAACATATCAATAAATGAAAAAGAGAAAACTGTTTGCAAGTGGCATAATAAGTCTTGCGGCGCTGTTGCTGCTTCCGATGTATGCCACCGACGAGGTCACTCATTGCGCATTTGCCCAAGAGACCTGCCTCAACGAAATATTCAATGACGACGACACCGTAATCGTAGACACCGTCGACGTGGACACCATGACGATTGGCATCCAGCAGAACGACTCCACCGACGAGGCGTCTGACGACGGTGACGACATCGACGACGACGAGGACCTGCCGTGGCCGGAGAACGTGAGACACAGGATTGAGAAGATTTTCGACAACACCACGATATTCAACACCTCGATGGTGGGAATGAAAATCTACGACCTCACCGCCGACTCCACTATCTACGAACGCAACGCCTCTCAGCTGATGCGCCCTGCCAGCACTCTGAAGATGATGGTGGCGGTGACGGCTATCGACCGTCTGGGTGCAGGCTACGAACTGAAGACGCGCATGGCATATACAGGCAGGACAGACAGTCTGACGCTCCGCGGAAACCTGTATGTGAAAGGTGGCTTCGACCCCACGATAGGGAGCGACGACATCGCCGAGTTTGCCGACAGCGTGAAGGCGCTCGGCATCGACACCATCGACGGCAACATATATCTCGACCTCACGATGAAAGACAAGGACCGTCTTGGCGAGGGTTGGTGCTGGGACGACGACAATCCTGTGCTCTCTCCACTGCTCGCCGGCAGGAAGGAGGAGTTCGGCGAGAGACTGCAGAGGAAGCTCAGACAGAATGGTATCACCGTGACAGGAACGTGCAGCAACGGTTCGATGCCCTCCGGCGCTCACACCTTATATATAAAGCGCACCCCATTGCTCGAAGTGATGCGCCGCCAGCTGAAGCGCAGCGACAACCTCTATTCTGAAGCGATATTCTATCAGCTGGCTGCCGAAGTGGCAGGACGCAACACCGCATCTGCAAGACATGGCAGACAGGCGGTGAACGCCATAATATCCAAGGTGGGCAGGAGGCCTTCGGCATATTATATCGCCGACGGCAGCGGACTGTCGCTATACAACTACGTGTCGCCGGAACTGGAAGTGGACTTCCTGAGATATGCCTACCGCCATCCTGAAATCTACGACAACATGCTGCCTTGCCTGCCTATAGCCGGAGTGGACGGCACTCTCTCGAAACGCATGCGTAAAGGGGCAGCACATGAGAACGTGAAGGCAAAGACGGGCACGGTGACAGGTGTCAGTTCGCTCGCCGGATATCTCACCACGGCCAACGGCCACCGCATCTGCTTCTCTATCATAAACATGGGAATCAGACATTCTTCTTCTGGCAGGAACTTCCAGGACAAGGTCTGTCAGGCTCTCTGCAAATGACGGTGGGACGGACATCTGACTTTTACGGACTCCCCGAAGCGGCATCCGTCTTTTCATCCCGAAACGGCAATCAGACAGTCTCGGGGCTTGACATACAGGATAAAAAAACGACAACCAGAGCATAGGAAACGCAAGTACTGAAGCGGTACGACAATGACAAAGATGAAGAAGCAAAGAGACAACTACACTTTTCTCACTCACGCTCCCGTACACAGGGTGATTGTAAGCATGGCGGTACCCACCATAATATCAATGCTGGTGACAAGCATATACGGAATGGTCGACACATACTACGTGGGACAGATAAACACGCAGAGCACTGCCGCCGTGGGCATTTCATTCTCTATAATGACCATCATACAGGCAATCGGATTCTTCTTCGGACACGGTTCGGGCAACTACATATCACGGATGCTCGGCGCAAAGCGCACCGACGAGGCGAAATATATGGCTGCCACAGGACTTGTGGGCAGCGTGACTTTCGGTCTGGCGGTTGCAGTGGTGGGACTGGCGTTTCTTTCCGACATCTGCATATTCCTCGGTTCCACGGAGACCATTCTGCCATACACGGAACGATACCTGGGCATAATCCTCGTGGGAGCGCCGTTCATGACGGGTGCCTTCACGCTGAACAACCAGATGCGCTTTCAAGGCAACGCCAAATATGCCATGTATGGCATACTCAGCGGTGTGGTGCTCAACGTGGTGCTCGCACCGATACTGATATTCTATTTCTGTCTGGGAATAACGGGGGCTGCCGTGGCTACGCTCGTGAGCCAGACGATGAGTTTCTTCATACTGTTCAACATGACTCGCCATCGGGGCAATATAGCCATTGAACTAAGGAACTGCCGCCTTTCGGGCGCCTTCGCCAAGGAAATAGTCATCAACGGCACTCCGTCGCTCTCACGACAGGGACTGGCGAGCGTTGCCACGATAATGCTGAACATCGCTGCGGGGGCCTACGGCGACGCTGCCATAGCGGGAATGTCGATAGTGACGAGGATTTCCAATTTTGTGTATGCTGGCATTGTGGGACTGGGACAGGGATTCCAGCCGCTTTGCGGATTCTGCTGCGGAGCGAAGCTGCTCGACAGGATATACGAGGGCTTTGTTTACTGCATAAAGATAGGCACGGTGTTCTTCCTCGCCATCACCATAATAGGCTTCATATTCACGGAACCCATAATATCGGTATTCCGCGACGACCCTGCCGTAATAGCCGTCGGCACCGCAGCTTTCCGCTGGCAGCTCATCACCTACCCTCTCATCGCCACCATCATCCTCACCAACATGCTGTCGCAGACGGCACGCAAACCGATGCGTGCCAATCTCGTGGCCGCCTCGCGCAGCGGTATGTTCTTCATCCCGGCGGTATTCATCCTCCCATTGTTTCTCGGTCTGCAGGGCGTGGAGATGAGTCAGGCGGTGTCCGACCTCTGTTCGTTCCTCCTCTCAGTGCCTGTGGCATGGAGCGTGTTCCGCGATCTGAAAAAGGATTTCGGGAATGACCATGGTTAACCCCAGAATCCAGGCTAGCCATAATGCCAGATTCTGGACTAACGAAAAATGTTTTTCTCCGGAAAAGTGTCAAAGTATCATTTTCCGGTTCCCCACAGCATCCAAAGTCAAACAAGCCAACAAGTTACCGTTATGACACTTTTCTGAATGCTTTACAGAAAAGTATCATAAAAGTATCACTGAAGTGTCATGCCGCTTTGCGCCACCCGGAGATTTCCAAACCACAATCATTGGCAAGGATAACAAAACCTCATGAAACAGGCAACGATTGTGCCCAACCGGGGCAAGCAGCGTTCTCAAGTGGGGCAAGCAGCGTGCCCCAAGTGGGCAAGCAGCGTGCCCAAAACTGAGCCCAAAGTTTCCATAAGAAGAAACACCCGTAAAGGAAATGAAAAGAAGCGGCATCTGAACAAACTCTTTCCTGTTGATGAGGAATGACATTATGCTTACTCGTCGATTTTTTCATACATAAAGGATGTTCATCATATACAAATTGATCGAGTCATTGGATAACAATAAATTATCCAATGCTTGAGAATGCCCCTTTATGGTATTGCCATGGAGCGTTTTTTGTAAAAGACTTGCCGTTTATTCAAATAATCACTATATTTGCAATAGAATGCAGCATATCGCATCCTACATGGATGAATAACAGCAAAACAAATGACCATGGCACAGGCAAGAAAATATCCGATAGGCATACAGACGTTCAGCGAGATTCGGGAACGTAACTATCTTTATATCGACAAGACGCAGTATCTTGTGGATTTCATCGACAAGGGTTATAAGTATGTTTTCCTGAGCCGCCCGAGGCGGTTCGGCAAGTCGCTGTTTGCCTCGATGATCCATGCTTATTACGAGGGGCGCAAGGACTTGTTCGAAGGCCTCGCCATGGGAGAGTATGAGAAGGACTGGGTGAAGCATCCCGTGCTGCACTTCGACATGAGTGCAGCCAAGCACATGGACAAGGACATGCTCGAGCGTTATCTTGCCGACATGCTCACCGACCAGGAAGCCGTTTTTGGCTACAAGAGCGAAAAGCAAGACCCCAACATTCGCTTGAAAGACCTGGTGGTGACGGCAAACAGGCTAACAGGCCGGAAAGTGGCGCTCATCATCGATGAGTACGACGCGCCGCTGCTTGACGTGGTGCACGAGGAACTGAACCTTGTCGCCCTGCGTCGCGCAATGCAGAACTTCTATTCGCCCATCAAGTCGCTCGACCCGTATCTTGAGTTCGTGTTCCTCACGGGCATCACCAAGTTTGCGCAGCTCAGCATCTTCAGTGAGCTGAACAACCTGTTCAACATATCCATGTACGACAAGTATTCCGCCATCTGCGGCATCAGCAGCGAGGAGCTCCACACTCAGATGCTGCCCGATGTGGAGCGCCTTGCCGAGCACCTGCACCTCAGCGTGGACGAGACATTCGAACGGCTCAAGCGGAAATACGACGGCTATCATTTCAGCAAGAACTCTGAGGATGTGTACAATCCGTTCAGCTTGATCAAAGCCCTTGCCTCAGGCGACATCGGCGACTACTGGTTCGACTCGGGCACGCCCACCTACATCATCAAATTGCTCCAGAAATACAATGTCGGCTTGCGCGACCTCACTGGCCAGGACGCCGGAGTGAGCGACTTCGACGTGTCGCCAGAGAACATGACCACCGCCCTTCCGTTGCTCTACCAGAGCGGCTACCTCACCATCAAGCACTACGAACCGATGATCGACCTCTACACGCTGGGCTATCCCAACGAAGAGGTGCGCACGGGGATGGTGCGCTCGCTTGCCGCCAACTACCTCACGCCGGCCGAGGGCACCAACAGCAGTTTCGTCATCAAGTTTGTCAAGGCGGTCATCGCCGACGACATGGAGCAAGCGCTCACGCTGATGCGCGCCTATCTCGCCGGCGTGTCCTACCGCCTGTCGAACAAGACGGAGCGCGACGTGCAGACCATCTTCTATCTGGTGTTCTCGCTCATCGGCTCGTTCATCAAGGTGGAGGAGGAAAGTGCGCACGGCAGGGCCGACGTGGTGATCACGCTGCCCTCGGTGGTCTACGTCATGGAGTTGAAGTTTGACGGCTCCGCCGACGCCGCGCTCCGCCAGATTGACGAGAAGGGCTATCTCATCCCCTATACAGCCGACGGCAAACGGCTGGTAAAGGTGGGCGTGAACTACAGCAGCGAGGAACGCACCATCACGGAGTGGCGGATAGAAGGATAGCTGCGACTCTTTATCAAAAAAAAATTGAAAAGTATTTGCGTGTCTCAATCATTATAAGTGTCTTCGCTCCGATAATTCAAGTATCTCAAAATGAGGAGTAAACTGCACTGTAAGAAATGCTTCCAGTGTTGCCTTGTCAAATTAGTCCGTTGTCAATGGACCAATTACTATTTCATCACTGCCTGCTAAAACAGGTTCATTAATTCGTCCCGTTTTCTTCTTTTTCCAACATTATTTGGCGGTTTCCCATTAAAATTACATTACAAAGCGCCTTTTTGTTTAACATTTATAGGGTTATTAAACATTAATTTGTATATTTGTGCAGTATTAATCAACTTTTACAAATTTAAGTATGAAAAATCATCTAAAACATCTCCTTCTCGTGGCTGTGCTGGCCATTGTCGGCACGGTGACGGCAGTGGCTCAGTCCACGCTAAGAGGTAAGGTAGTTGATGCGGAAAACAACGAACCGCTCATCGGTGCTACGGTAACCGTTAACGGCGTCAAGGTGGCAACCGACATCGACGGTGCTTTCACAGTGAAAGGCGTAAAGGGAACTGCAGAAATCACTGTAGACTACATCGGCTACAAGTCTAAATCCATGAAGACCAATGCCAGCAAGGGCGACATCGCCACCATCAGCCTGAAGCCAGATGGACGCATGCTCGACGACGTAGTGGTGACATCACAGGTGGCTGTGGCAAGAAAGACTCCGGTGGCTGTGTCTTCCGTTCCGCTCTCGTTCATCGAGGAGAAAATCGGAACACAGGAGTTCCCAGAAATCCTCAAGTCTACCCCTGGCGTGCATGCCAACAAAGAGGGTGGTGGCTATGGCGACTCTGAGATATACATGCGTGGATTCGACAACACCAACATCGCCGTGATGGTGAACGGAGTGCCTATGAACGACATGGAGAGCCAGAACGTATACTGGTCTAACTGGGCTGGTCTGACCGACGTGACCCGTTCTATGCAGACACAACGCGGACTCGGTGCTTCAAAGGTGTCGGCACCTTCTGTAGGTGGTACCATCAACATCATCACAAAGTCTATCGAGGCAAAGAAGGGCGGATCGATATATTATGGTATGGGCAACGACAACATGAACAAGGTGATGTTCACCGTTTCTACTGGTCTGTCAAAGACAGGATGGTCGATGACATTGCTCGGTTCAAAGACATGGGGCGACGGATACGTGCAGGGCACTGAATTCTCAGGCTACACATACTTCCTGAACATCTCCAAGCGCCTGAACGACAAGCACCAGCTCTCGTTCACCGCCTTCGGAGCTCCTCAGGAGCACTTCCAGCGCAAAGACGCGCTGACTCTCGCCGACTGGAAGATGACAGAGCAGGTGTGGGGAGTGAAAGACCACAAGTATAACCCTACTTACGGTTTCGACAGCAACGGCAAGATGCGCTCTGCCGAATATAACGTTTACCACAAGCCTCAGCTGAGCCTCAACCACCAGTGGCAGATCAACGACAATTCGTCGTTGAGCACCGTGCTCTATATGAGCATCGGCCGTGGATACGGATACAGCGGACAGGCGAATACCGACTACGGATACTCTTACACCGACTGGTATGGAGCATACAAGGGAGTGATGCAGAACAAGTTCCGCAAGGCTGACGGCACATTCGACTATGGCGCTGTAGAGGAACTGAACGCCAACAACGAGAACGGTTCTATCATGGTGATGACAAAGGCGAAGAACTACCACAACTGGTATGGACTCGTTTCTACATACAACACCAAACTGACAAAGGACATCGACTTCTACGGTGGTGTAGACTTCCGCTTCTACAAGGGCACACACACCAACGACATCGTTGACCTCTATGGAGGCAAATATTTCATTGACAGCACCCGCAAGTCGGTGAAACCTGAAAACAACGCCAATGCCGCAAACCAGAGCTGGGTATACCAGAAGCTCGGCGTGGGCGATGCTGTATATCGCGACTATGACGGACACGTGGTTCAGGAGGGTGCCTTCTTCCAGGCTGAATACTCCAAGAACGGTCTCTCTTCATTCCTCTCTGGTTCGCTCTCAAACACTTCTTACTGGCGTTACGACCGTCTCTACTACGACAAGAAAAACGCTGAGTCTGAGACCAAGAACTATCTCGGCTTCACCGTGAAGGGTGGTGCCAACTACAACTTCAACGAGCATCACAACGCATTCTTCAACGTGGGCTACATCAGCCGCGCTCCTAAGTTCAACTACGGTGCGTTCCTCTCATTCGCATCAAGCAACGTGACTAACCCTGACGCCAAGAACGAGAAAGTAGTATCATTCGAACTTGGCTACGGCTACCGTCTGAAGTGGCTGCAGGTTGACGTGAACGCTTATTGGACAAAGTGGCTCGACAAGACAATGGCAAAGAGCTCTACAGTGGGCACGGCACAGGTTGACGCCTTCGTGAACATGACCGGCGTGAACGCCCTGCACAAGGGTATCGAAATCGAGGCAAAGGCAAGTCCGCTCTACTGGCTCGACGTGAACGCCATGTTCTCTATCGGCGACTGGAAATGGGACAGCAATGCCAAGGGATACGTGTTTGACTACAACGGACAGCCTCTCACAAAGGACGGAAGCATAGCAAGCGGTATCGGAGCAGAAGATCATCTCTCTACGGGTATCAACCTGAAGGGTATCCATGTTGGCGGCGCCGCTCAGACAACGGCAGCTCTCGGCGCTACAATCAAGATCGGCAAGGAGATTCGTATCGGTGCCGACTGGACTCTCTACGCCCGCAACTATGCCTACTATTCTATCTCGGGCAGCAACCTCTCGCTGGGCAAGACAAACACCGTGGCTGACCCATGGAGAGTGCCTACAGCAAGCCAGTTCGACCTCAACGCATCTTACAAGTTCAAGATTGCAGGTCTGAACGCCACAATCTCGGGCAACGTGAACAACCTCTTCGACTATCAGTATCTGGGCAAGGTGTGGAACCCAAGTTCCGGCACTGCAACAAAGGACAACATCTACGGATTCTATGCCTTCGGACGCACGTTCAGCACAAGACTGAAGATCAATTTCTAATCAACCGTATACATTATATATATATAACATTAGAAGAATATGAAAAAGATATATTTACTGTCGGCTGTCGCCCTGCTGTCGCTTACCGCGTGTAACGACTTTGAAGACCAGTTTCATATCGGCGACCAGATTACCGACGTGAAGAAGGATTTGCCTATAGTGCTCGAGGATGGTGACTACACCGCCATCGCCAATCTCGCAGCCAACAAGGCGCTCGCCGCACAGCTCGACGAGCAGAGCGGAACTACAGCGTATACCGACGCGTTGAATAAACTCGGCACACAGAAGTATTTCGACAATATGATTACCGCCGACCAGTTCCTGCCGGCATTCATCAACAACAAATATCCTGCTGCCGACCTGGGCTCTACGTTCAAGGTGACATACAACGAATATTGCGGAAAATCGGAATATCTCGCCGACTTCGACAACATGAAGGGTGAATACACTCTGACTGCCGACGACTACAACACTATCTGGGACGGTGCGTCAACGGCTACATACCTCACTCCTTCTACAGAGAACAAGATAGCTGCCGCACTGAAGACAGCAAAAGCCGATGCCAAGGCTGGCGACATCATGGTGGTGAACTACTCTTACTCTGAGTTTGAACCTGCCGGCGGAGGCTCTCAGACAGAGAGTCAATACACCAAGATTTCTGACGTCATCGCCGGTGGCGTGGGTACTTACACCGTGAAGGGCAAGGTGCCGGCAGTTTACAGCCGCGGCTTCCTGCTCTACGACGGAACCGGTTATATCCTCGTATACAAGACCAGCGACGTGAAGGTTGGCGACGAGGTGGCTGTCAGCGGAACGACCACAGAATATGGCGGTCTGCAGCAGTATCCTACCGACGGCACAGAGGTTTCTGTATTGAAGGCTGGCAACGGCACATACACACAGCCTAAGGCTAAGACCATGGGCAGCGCCGAGTTTGAGGCTTATGCCAATGCCCCCTACGTGGCATACGTGACATATACCGGCAAACTGACAATCAACGGCAACTACTACAACGTGGCTATCGACGGAACTGAGAAACAGGGAAGCCTGGCTTACGTTCCGGAAGGAATGGTAAGCGCCGACCTCAACGGCAAGAACGTGGTGGTTTACGGATACACCGTAGGTTCTGCTTCCAAGGGCAAATACGTGAACACCATGGTGACAAGCGTTGCAGAGGCTGCTTCGGGTGCCAAGATGAACGGAATGCGCCGCGCTGCCGCTTCGAAGGCTAACAAGTCGGTGGTATACAAGTTTGACGGCACTGCATGGAAGACATACACCACTTCTGACGCCAAGGTGATGGCTGTTCAGCCTGCTATGTATGAGGCTGTAGGCTCTACCACAATCGGCAAACCTGCCAACTATCTGCCTCAGCTGCTGCAGCAGGCTTATCCTTTCGCCGCTGACGGACAGAAGGTGGCTGTGGTATACCGCAAGTCGGCTACGGCAATGGCTGTAGTGGAATACACATATTCTGCCACTGAGGGATGGGCAGAGTCTAAGGTATACAAGAAGGAGACCACCACTTTCGCCAACACCGAGAATGGCTATGAGGCTCAGATAAGCATGTATCTCAACGAGTCGCTGCTCGGCAACGAGGGTGGCTTCGTGGCATACAACATCAACATCGGCACACTGAGCTACGTATGGTCTAACACCGCGGCTTACGGATGGAAGGCTTCGGCATTCGCCAACAAGGTGAACCAGGCTGCCGAGAGCTGGCTCGTTTCGCCTGCACTCAACATGAAGAAGGGCAAAGACCCTGTAATCTCATTCGAAGAGGCACTCAACTTCCTGGGTTCCAACAACCTGACTGACTTCATACAGGTGAAGGTGTCTACCAACTTCGACGGCACCGACGTGAAGGCTGCCACATGGGAGGACGTGGAGTTTGACCCGGCTACACGCTCTGCCGGCGACTCTTGGAGCTTCGTAACCGTTGGTCCTGCTTCGCTCGCAAAATATGTAGGCAACACTATCCATATCGCCTTCGTATACAAGAGCACTGACGAAGTGGCTCCTACATACGAGTTCAAGAACATCGTGGTGAAGGAGAGAGACGCTGAATAACAGTAATTTCCCCGAATATCAAAGCGGCAATCAGAAACCGGGTCTTCGATGACTTGAGATTCTCATTACCGCTTTGAACAGAATCATAAAAAAGAAGGATGCCAAAGCGACATCCTTCTTTTTTTATGATTTAACCCAAATCGGTCATTAGGGCTTGCTTGTATTTTGTTTCGTCTTTCAACCTCAATCGGGCATCAATTCATATCATCCGCAAACGGCGTCTTTCAGTTGGGAGAGTGCCTGTGTGAGGATGGCGCGCGGCGTTGCCACGTTCATTCTCATGAAGCCTTCGCCACCCTTGCCGAACATCTCTCCGTCGTTGAGGGCGAGACGTGCCTTGTTGACAAAGAGGTCGATGAGCCGGTCGTGATTGAGACCGAGCTTGCGGCAGTCGAGCCACACCAGAAATGACGCCTCCGGTCGCAATGGCCGTATCATCGGCAGATGTTCACGGCAGTAGTCTTCCACATAACGGATGTTGTCTTCCACATAAGCGAGCATCGCCCTGCGCCACTGCTCTCCTTGCTCAAAGGCGGCGATGGTGGCGATGGGCGAGAACATGGGTGCCTCGTTAAGTTCGTTGGCGGCGAGCCACGAATAGAACTTCTTCCTTATCTCTGGGTTGGGGACTATCGAATAGGAGCTGACGATGCCTGCAATGTTGAAGGTCTTCGACGGTGCTCCGAATGTGATGCTACACTGGGCAGCCTTCTCTGACGCCGTGGCAAAGGGCACGTGCTTGTTGCCCCACAGAGCCATGTCGCAGTGTATCTCGTCGGAAATGACTATGATGCCGCGGTCGTAACAGAAGTCGGCAAGGCGTGCCAGCGTCTCCCTGCCCCACACTATGCCTGCCGGGTTGTGAGGATTGGAGAGTATAAGGAGACGGCATTTCTCGTCGGCTACCTCTGCAAGGTTGTCGAAATCCATCGAATATGTGCCGTCGGCATTCTCCTTCAGCGGATTATACACCACTTCTCTGCCGTTTCCCTCTGGAGTGAGGCGGAAGGGATGGTATACCGGCGGCTGGATTATCACCTTCTCGTCGGGATTCGTAAACACGTTTATCACCATTCCGATGCCTTTCACTATGCCCGGAATGTAGCTGAACCACTCCAGCGGCACCTCCCACTGATGGTGGTCGCGTATCCATCGCTGCACGGTGGGCCAGTATTCCTTCGGCTCCACGGTGTAGCCGAAGAGTGAATGGTCGAGGCGGCGGCGCAGGGCATCGGTGATGAACTGCGGTGTCTCGAAGTCCATGTCAGCAACCCACAGAGGCAACAGGTCACCTCTGCCGTAGCGCTCCTCAAGCACCTCGTGCTTAAGGTCGCCACTGCCCGAACGGTCTATTATCTTATTGAAATCGTACATATCAAACTCTATGTGTGCTGATTTTTTGTCGTTGTCTTTATCCTCTGCCGGCAATCACCGGCAGCAAGGGGCATATATCAGCGCTCCACAGCCTGCTTGATATCCTCGAACACGTCGTCCATATCTTCCAGTCCCACTGAAATACGCACCGTAGTGTCGAGCACGTCCATCTTTCTGCGCTCCTCGTCGGAGAAGTTTCCGAAGATAGTGCTTGCCGGATGGATAGCGAGCGTGCGGTTGTCGAAGAGGTTTGTGGCACGGCGGACGAGCTTCAGATTGTTTATCATGCTGAAAGCGGCTTCCTTGCTCTCCAGGTCGATGGTCATCATCGCTCCGGCAGTCTCACCATATTGTGCCACGGCAATATCGTGGAACGGATTGTCGGCGAGTCCAACATAGTTTACGCTCTTTATCTGTGGCAGCTCACGCAGTCTGTTGGCGAGATAGATGGTGTTCTGGCTCTGCACTCTGTAGCGGGCATCGAGGGTCTCCAGTCCGAGCGACTGCATGTATGCCACGTGGGGAGTCATGTAGGCACCGAAGTTGAAGAGCATCTCGTTCTTCATCTTGTGGCCGAATCCCTCTGCCGTGCCGTAGTCGATAACGAGTCCGCCGAGGGTGGTGGCACCGCCTGAGAGGTATTTCGTGCTCGACACCACCTCGATGTCTACGCCGAGGTCTTTTGCCGAGAACTGTGTGAACGGTATCACCGTGGTATCGGCAATCAATGGCACGCCATACTCATGGGCTATCGCCGAGAGAGCCTTCAGGTCTGCCACTTCCATCTGTGGGTTGGTGATAATCTCCAGGAATATGCAGCAGGTGTTGGCATCCATCTTTGAGCGCACCTCGTCGAGGTTGAGCAGATCGCAGGGACGTGCCTCAACGCCGAAGCGTGGCATCGACTCGGTGATGAGCGAGAAGGTATTGCCGAACATGTGTCGTGAGGTGACGATATTCTTGCCTGCTGCCGAGAGGGCGAGTATTGTGTTGCTGATGGCAGCCATTCCCGACGACAGCGCCATCACATTGGCGGCTCCCGTCATTGCCTTCACCTTGTCTTCGAGATACATCACCGTTGGGTTGAGTACTCTGGAATAGTCTGGTGCTATCACTTTGCCTGTGAAGGCGTCCGCCATAT
>NZ_FR892543.1:37912-40898 GCF_000436015.1 Prevotella sp. CAG:592
CCGCCATATCGGCGGCAGTGTCAAACTCGTATGCTGCGGTGTGGTATACCGGCATGCTCAGCGACCCGTATGTGTCGCGCTGTCCAAATGGCGTGTCAATAGCCTTTGTCTGATTTTTCATCGTTTCTATTATAAGTTTGTGTTTATTTCCGAACTGCAAATTTACAGTAAAAATGACGGTTTATGACCAACACGTAATGTTTTTATACTTTTTTATAGCTCAACCCAAACTGATCATCAGAATTGTCCATCGGAACTGTATGTCAGTCGGAAACGGGACGCACTGAATACAAGCAAACCCTAACGAACGATTGGGGGAGGAATCGTCTTTTCTCGCATAACGCAATGGTTTATTCTTAAAGTTTGTTTGTGTTGCAAGCAATTTGCTTTATCTTTGCATAAGATAAGCTTTTGTGGTGTAACAATATTGTAACATCACTGTAACAATTATGAACTAGTATGAAACTACTTTTGCACCGTAACAATAAAAACTCAGGAAAAGATGGAAACGAAAAACCGCATTTTAGTAGTTGACGACGAGCAGGACCTCTGCGAGATTCTGAAGTTCAATCTTGAAACGGAAGGCTACGAGGTGGACACTGCAAACTCTGCCGAAGAGGCTCTGGAGATTGGAGCGGAGAAATACGACCTGCTGCTGCTCGACGTGATGATGGGAGCGATGTCGGGATTCGCACTCGCAAAAAAACTCAAAGACGAACCGATGACGGCTAACATACCTATCATCTTCCTTACGGCAAGAGACACGGAGAACGACACGGTGACGGGATTCAACCTCGGTGCCGACGACTACATCTCAAAGCCTTTCTCCATCCGTGAGGTGCTGGTGAGAGTGCGCGCCGTGTTGAGAAGGACAAGCGATACGGGCTATGCCCCACACAACAACATCATCTCGTATCAGGGACTGGAACTCAATCTCGACAAGAAGACGGTGGCTATCGACGGCGAGGACATACCGTTCACCAAGACGGAATTTGAAATCCTGCATCTGCTGCTCGACGAGCGTGGCAGGGTGTTCTCACGTCAGGAACTCATCGACAGGGTGTGGCCAAAGGATGTGCTCGTGCTCGACCGCACAGTGGACGTAAACATCACGCGACTGAGAAAGAAGATAGGACGTTTCTCCAAGTGCATCGTGACGAGACTCGGCTTCGGATATTATTTCGACGCATAGCATCATCATGCATCCGTATAATGACGGCAAGGCTGATCCCCTTGTCTACTGATAACTAACCCCCATCCACTATGTCAAGGACATCCGTAGGAAAGAAACTGTATTTCAGCGTCATCGCCGTGTTCATCGCCTTTGCCGCTGCATTCATCGTGTTCCAGCACGAGAGAGAGAAACAATACAAGATCGACATGCTCGACACACGTCTGCAAGACTACAACGAGCGCATGGCTGAAGTGATGAGTCTCGACAAGAGCCACTCAGAAAGAGACCTCGACGAATACGTGAAGCGCCACTACAAGTCGAAAATCAGAGTGACACTGGTCGATATGAAAGGCAACGTGCTCTACGACAACAGGTTCAAGAACTACCATCAGCTCGAAAACCATCTCAACCGAAGCGAGATAAGACAGGCTCTCAACATGGGTCACGGATTCTCAATCGACCGCAAGAGCAGCACGCTCGGAGAGTCGTTCTTCTATTCGGCTACATACTTTCCACACCAGAAATTCATCATCCGCACCGCACTGCCCTACGACAACAGCCTCATCAGGACTCTGCAGACCGACCAGCACTACATCTGGTTTGCCCTCGCCGCAATGCTTATCCTAACCTTCTTGCTCTTCCGCTTCACACAGAGGCTGGGGGCCAACGTGACGAAGCTACGCACCTTTGCCAACCGTGCCGATCACAACGAGAGCCTCGAGACGGAAGACCTCATAGAGTTTCCGAACGACGAGTTGGGAGAGATTGCCGAAAAAATCATCAAGATATACAAACGCCTGCAACACACCAAGAAGGAACAGGACATACTGAAGCGACAGCTCACCCAGAACATAGCCCACGAGCTGAAGACTCCCGTAGCGAGCATACAGGGATATCTGGAGACCATCCTCGACAATCCGAACATCAGCGAGAGCATGAAGGCGCAATTCCTTCAGCGATGCTATGCACAGGCGCAGCGCCTCACGTCGCTGCTGCGCGACATCTCAACGCTGAACCGTCTCGACGACGCTCCTGACATGCTCACCGACTTCGACACCGTGGACATCTCGCAGATGGTGGCAAACATACAGAAGGAAACGGCGCTGCAACTCAAGGAACACTCGATGACATTCGACAACCGGCTGCCAGCCGACATACAGGTGAAGGGCAACCAATCGCTGCTCTACAGCGTGTTCCGCAACCTCACCGACAATGCCATCGCCTATGCCGGCGAAGGATCCACCATCACACTGTCTGCCGAAAAGACAAGTCAGCAGGAATGGCGTTTCACATTCTCCGACAACGGCGTCGGAGTGCCAAACGAACACCTCGCACGCCTTTTCGAACGCTTCTACCGTGTTGACAAAGGACGAAGCCGCAAGATGGGAGGCACGGGGCTCGGACTCGCCATAGTGAAAAACGCCATACTCCTACACGGCGGAAGCATCAGCGTGAAAAACGCATTGCCGCCCGCACACGGACTGATATTCACATTCACACTGAAATGAGAATCAGCAACCAAGCGTGGTCATCACACGACCATGTGCAGAGTGTCTGTGCCAAGATTAACAGTTTGAAAGAGTAATATTCAGAATAGCTTATGAATAAAGAAAAAGAAGATTTCTTCCTCCATTCCAACGAGGTGAATCATATCAACAGACAAGATTACGACAAGATAGAATTATTGGTGAATGCGGCAAAGGCTTTTGCTCGCAGCACCTACCAGTGCGTCTATATCATTGACTATTTTCATCAGGACTTCATCTATGCATCAGAAAACCTCGCTTATCTCTGCGGATTGGAACCGGAGCA
>NZ_FR892544.1:0-24821 GCF_000436015.1 Prevotella sp. CAG:592
AAGCTTGCTTGATTGTTATGCTGAGATGCAGCTTATCTTATGCAAAGATACAAAATTCCGCGAATTACAAAGATAATTACACAAATGATTACAATGATAATTGTGGTTCAACGGATTTGGGATAAAAAAAACTCGCTATCGGATGGATAACGAGTCTTGCTTTTGGTGGGCGTTGACGGATTCGAACCGCCGACCCTCTGCTTGTAAGGCAGATGCTCTAAACCAGCTGAGCTAAACGCCCGATTGTTATGTATCTTGGAATCGGACCAAGGCTTGATGAAGAGTTTGGTGGGCGTTGACGGATTCGAACCGCCGACCCTCTGCTTGTAAGGCAGATGCTCTAAACCAGCTGAGCTAAACGCCCTTGCTCTCATTAAGCGGTTGCAAAGGTAAGGAGTTTATTTTAAACTTCCAAACTTTTCTTGATATTTTTTTCACTTTCATTAAAAAAAGATTGTTTCCCGCTGAAAAGAGATGTCTACAAGACCGCAACACCATATTATATTTTAATCCAAACGACCGTTAGGCCATTTATCCCAAATCGGTCGTTAGGGCTTGGACTTTAGGTTTCAGAATAGAGAACCGGCTCGGGGTTTAGCCACCAAAAGCGCTAAAGGAAAGCAATCGAGGTCAAGTAATCGAACTTCGCTCCTGGAATCCACGCCGCCATCCAGACCGGTGTCATGGTGACGCCCCATACGGAACTGTATTTCGAACCTTCAGCCACAATGTATACAAAGAATCTCGAAACATCCGTCTGCTGCAGTCCGATAAAGGTGGAACTGCGATTCAGCATCGGTACGAAATATCACTTCTAATACACGAACGATTTGTCCGGTATCACAGCGTGGCAAGTTCAGCTTGCCACGCTGATTCTGAAGACACAAACAGTATGACGACACAGATACTGGAGCACAAGCGGTCTGACGACGCTGATAATGGAAGCGCAAACAACCTAACGATGCTGATAATGGAAATACAAACGGTCTGACGCCGAAAATACAGAAAACGCAAACAGCCTAAGACAGAGAACATGTCAACTGTCTTAGGCTGTTATTATTTTGCCACAATCAGCCAGATATCAGGCTTGCCTGGGCTTTATCCCGAAATGGTCAGCCGGCCGCTTATTGTAGTAGCAGTATGACTGCTTGCAAGTAAGCCCTAATGACTGGTTTGGATTTGTTTCAGAAGAGTGGAACGTCCCTACTCCATTGTCCACAGAGAGGAAGCATGGTCTTTGGCGTTCTGATCGGGCACTACTGCTCCCGGATGATAATATCCGAGAAGCTTGATGTCCCATATCAGCACACTGTATGCCGGAATTCCATTGTAATCCGTTGTGCCATATCCCATTGTCCATGGCATATACACACGCCAGCGGTCTCCGATGTGCATGCGCTGCAATGCTGTGACATATCCGTCAACCAATATGTTTACCGCCCATTTCTTTGCCCGTGCCGTCAGCGGATTGTAGCTGTCGAAGTCTCCCTCGTAGCTCTTCTCGAAGAAATATCCATGCGGATGGCTTGTAGAAGGCAGCAGTTTACCTTGGTTATGCACGAGCACGGAGTCGGAGTATAGCGGACAACCGCTTCCGGTGCCCACCTCCTCTTTGTGCACCACGATATAGTTCGTGCGAGAGAGCGTAGTGTTGTTCTCGCTCATCGACCAGCAGCGTATGGTATCCCACATACCGTCTCTGTTCTCTATCGCCACATTGTAGATACTGTCGAAATAGGCAACGTTGCGTTTCTCCCAGTTGGGATATTCAATCAGTTCGTTGTCTGTCTCGCTACATGCCGTGACGAGTCCGAGTGCCATTCCGCACAGGATGGCTAAGGCGAAAAAATATTTGTTCTTCATCTATAATCGTTATATTACTGCAATTTCTTGAGCAGACTTGCAATGCTCACCTTGTCTTCGATGATGCTGTTGAGATCGTCGATGCTTACGCGCTCCTGCTCCATGGTGTCGCGGAAACGCAGCGTCACGCAGTTGTCCTTGAGTGTGTCGTAGTCAACAGTAACGCAGTATGGTGTTCCGATAGCATCCTGACGACGGTAGCGCTTGCCGATGGTGTCCTTCTCGTCGTACTGGCAGTTGAAATGGAACTTCAGGTTGTTGATGATTTCGCGAGCCTTCTCTGGCAGTCCGTCTTTCTTCACCAACGGCAATACAGCGAGTTTCACCGGAGCGAGTGCTGCCGGCAACTTGAGCACAACACGTGTCTCGCCGTTCTCCAGCTTCTCCTCCTCGTATGAGTGACACATGATAGAGAGGAACATACGGTCGACACCGATACTTGTCTCGATGTCATACGGAGTATAGCTCTCGTTTGTCTGTGGGTCGAAGTATTTGATTGAACGGCCGGAGAATTTCTCGTGCTGCTTCAGGTCATAGTCAGTACGGCTGTGGATACCCTCAACCTCCTTGAATCCAAACGGCATCTTGAACTCGATGTCGGTAGCTGCATTGGCATAGAAAGCGAGCTTCTCGTGGTCGTGGAAACGGTAATTGTCGGCTCCGAAGCCCAGTGCCTGATGCCATTTCATACGGAACTCCTTCCATTTCGAGAACCACTCCTTCTCTGTGCCCGGCTTCACGAAGAACTGCATCTCCATCTGCTCGAACTCTCTCATACGGAAAATGAACTGGCGTGCCACAATCTCGTTGCGGAATGCCTTTCCGATCTGTGCGATACCGAATGGAATCTTCATACGTCCGGTCTTCTGCACATTGAGATAGTTAACGAAGATACCCTGTGCTGTTTCAGGACGCAGATAAATCTTGCTTGCCGCATCAGAAGTGGAACCCATCTCTGTAGAGAACATGAGGTTGAACTGACGCACGTCGGTCCAGTTCTTTGTTCCGCTGATAGGGTCAACGATTTCCTCGTCAATGATAATCTGCTTCAGAGCCTCCAGGTTTGGTCCCTGCATTGCCTCTGTGTAGCGTGCATGAAGGTCGTCACGCTTCTTCTGATGCTCCAGCACGCGAGGGTTGGTCTCGCGGAACTTAGCCTCATCAAAGCTGTCGCCGAAGCGTTTGCGTGCCTTGGCGATTTCCTTTTCTATCTTCTCCTCATACTTGCCGATCTGGTCTTCGATGAGCACATCAGCACGATAGCGCTTCTTTGAGTCGCGGTTGTCGATTAGCGGGTCGTTGAAGGCGTCAACGTGTCCGCTGGCCTTCCATATCGTAGGGTGCATGAAGATTGCAGAGTCAATGCCCACGATGTTGTCGTGGAGCAACACCATGCTCTTCCACCAATATTCCTTGATGTTGTTCTTCAGTTCCACACCATTCTGTCCATAGTCATACACTGCTGCCAGTCCGTCGTAGATATCGCTGCTTGGGAACACGAATCCGTATTCCTTGCAGTGAGAGACGATTTTCTTGAAAACATCTTCTTGTGCCATAATCTTATATAGGTTTTATTTTCTTTTCTCAATTGTCAGCATCCTGACCGTCAAATGTCAGTATCCTGATTCTTAATTGCCTGTATTCTTATTGTCAATCGTCATTATTCTGACGAAATCATTTTGCAAAGTTACACTTTTTCCAACATTTACGTGCCGCATTCTCGTTAAATGTTATCAAAATGGGGTTTCAATGCCTGTTTCATTGCCTTGCCAGCATACGGGCAAATTCTATTATCGTGTCGATGCCGAGAGCCATGTCGGCATCGGAAATCTGCACATTGTAATCTGGTTCTATGCCGAATTCCGTGCTTTGCCTGTCGCGGTTGTACATGGGGCATGCACTGAACCTCACTCCCCACCCGTTTGGCAGTTCGCTGCTGAAAGGCATCCCTGCTCCGCCCCCCGTCTTGTCGCCGACAACGATGCATTGTGGAGCACATTTCATGTATTTCACGAATTCGTTTGCGGCACTGTATACAGAACGGTTTGTCAGCACAAACACTTTCTTCTGCCAACGCAGACGGCCTGACGGTTTCAGTCTCTGTTCTCTCATGGATGAGAAGTCGGAGTGTCCCGTTCCTGTCTTATGCTGCATATATCCCACAAGTGTCTCACTGTTGATGAACCGTGCAGCCAGACGCTCCGCCATAGTGAGTTGCCCTCCCCCATTGTTGCGGATGTCAATGACAAGGGCATTGCATGGAGCGAGATACATCAGCACGTCGTCAAGGTTGCCGTCGCCAATGGCTGCATCAAAAGATGAGCAGCGGATGTATCCCACGTTGTCGTCGAGACGGCGATAGCGCAGCGCCCCGGCTATACGATAATCGGTGGCGAGATAGCGGCGCTCCAGCGAGTCGCTGAAATTCTTGGGATAGTCTTCATGCCATCGCCAATAGCGTGCTGAATTGAAACTGGCATACATGTTGACATGTCCGTCACGCAGTTCGCCGAGCATGTTTCCCAACACTTCGAAGAGCTGCTCGTCGTTCATCCTGTCGTCAATCTGACGGGAATAGCGGTCGTGTACCTCATCCCAATCGAGACCGTATGCCTGCCGTTTATAGTCGAAAAAGCAGTATCTCTCATTCACAATCTTCCATAGCGCCTCAAAGTTTCCGCGTGGCGTGTCGCTCATCTCCTCCTCATCCACACACGACGGGAATGACACCGCCACGGAGAGCAGCATGGCGAGCAGCAACAATGCATGGGTTATCTTTCTCATGGCTGCAGTCTTGTTAGTCTGAACGTCCGCGTCATTCCGATGACGAACAGATGTGAGTAACTGTGATATTTCAGATTGTTCACCTTTGCCTGTCTGTAGTCGCCCATATATCCGAGGCGCAGAGTCGTCTTGGCAATGTTGAAGTCGAGAGAGAAGATGTGGCGCAGCGAGGGTGTGGCGATGAATGTCGTGGGCACTGCGTTGTGGTCGTAGTCGCCTTTTGAGAATATCTCATAATACGACTGTCCGTAGTTGGGACTGAACATCAGTCCGCAGAGCGGCACACTCACCTCATAGTTCAGCGTGAATGGTTTTCCCGCTACAGTGAACTTGTATGCAGCCATCGCCACTGGGGAGATGTCGAAGCTCAGACGAGCCTGTGCCGGATTGTTGCCGTTGCGGGTATTATAGAGGAATCCGATATTGGCATCCGCCATACCGCCGGCTCTGACGGTTAGTCTGTCGCCGAAGAGCGTCCATCGGCGCAGGAAACCATAGCAGAAATCGTAGGAACCAGCCATTTCGTTGGCATTGTCGGCACGGTTGCGGGAAAACGATGCCATGCCTTGATGCACGATGAGTCGGCGCCACTTCCGATGTTCGCTTCCGCGGACAGTCTGTGATATGTAACGAAGCTCCGTACCCGAATATTTCTCCGGCGAGAGATAGGTATCAAGGACGTTCACGCCTCCCACTCCCAGAAGTCTCGTGTTCGTTATCACCTTGCCTCTTGACCAGGCGACGCTGTCGTTGCTCTGGGCATGACACGACAGACCGCTTCCGCACAATGGCGGAAGCATAAGCGAGAGGACTGCCAGAAGCAATATCCTCTGCGGTTTCCTGACATACTGCCGTAGATGTTTCATTGTTGTGTATCGCAATTGGGAATCGGGTATAAGCCGTGTGTCATCGTCATTCATCGAAAAGACTCAGCTGCCCTGTTATCTCGTCTATTATCTGCTGTTTCGACTTGCCTGCATCCGGGTCGAGATTCTCCGAAGCCTTATTATCGGCTGTCCCGTCAGCATCTGCCGGCGGCACATCGCCGCCATCAGCAGGTTCAGACTCCTCCGGTTCGGCAGCCACAGGTTCCAGTTCTTCGATCTTTGCAAGTTCAAAGGTGGTGAGTCGTTTGCCTCTTGCCTTGTATCCCTTGACGAGGGCGAATTCGTTGACATCCAGTTCCAGCGTTCCTCTGAAAGCATCGTTGCCGCCAAATGTGAGAAGCAGATGTGGAGCCGGAGTGTCGGTCAGCAGCAGCAGTTCATTCTTCGGGTTCTCGCCGATATAGCTCTGCCTGCGTTTTGTCATCTCGAAAAGGAAACGCTTGATATATGGCGTTCCGCCCTGGTCGGCATCCCTCACCACGGCACACCACACCTTATGAGGAACGAATTTCTCTATCCTCATGATGTTGTCCTCGTAGTGGTTGTTGGCATCGAAATTGGTCATATAGTATTCTCCGCTCTTGAGCACCACGAGGATATGCTCGCCCTCGTTGAACTCGCCGAGCAGAGTGCCGTGGTCGTCGTAGTTGAGACGGTTCACGTCGGCGTCGAACCACACCTTCCTGCCACCCAGCGTACTGTGTCCGTGGCTCTTCAGCGAGATGCGGTGCACAGGGTATTTCGTCAGTATGTTTCCCATTGCCGTTCTGCTCTTCACGAGGATTTTCGAGAAATCCTTTTCTATGAATATGTTCTTGAGTTTCGGCGTCGGGTCGAGCGTCACTTTGATTATCTCTGCCTCACCGTTAGGATTGGCTGTGAAATAGTTCACTCTTGACCCTGGTTTGCCCTGCGTCAGGTCGTAGTCGCGATCGCGTGTCACGGTAGGCACATTAAAGCGCTTGATATAGTAGTTGCCCTGCTTTCCATCACGATACACCACATTATATATCGTGCGCTTGTCGTTCTTCTTGAACACGGCTACATGAATGATATTCTTGCCCACGAACACCTTGTCGGCAACTTTTATCACCTTGTATTTTCCGTCTTTATAGAAGATTATGATGTCATCGATGTCTGAACAGTTGCACACGAACTCGTCTTTCTTCAGACCAGTGCCCACAAAGCCTTCCTGGCGGTTGATATAGAGTTTCTCGTTCGCCTCCACCACTTTAGTCGCCTCGATGGTGTCGAAGTTGCGGATTTCGGTGAGACGGGGATGGTTCTTGCCGTATTTTTCCTTGAGGTATGTAAACCAGGCTGCCGTCACCTCCACCATGTTCGAGAGGTCGCGGTCGATGCTGTCTATCTCCGCCTTTATCTTCGCCATCAGCTCGTCGGCTTTGTCTTTGTTGAATTTCAGGATGCGCTGCATCTTGATTTCCATTAGGCGCAGGATGTCGTCCTTTGTCACCTCTCTGATCATCTGAGGATAGTATGGCGTGAGCCTTTCGTCTATATGTGCGCATGCAGCGTCCATGTCGGGAGCGTTCTCGAATTTCTTGTCCTTATATATGCGCTCCTCGATGAATATCTTTTCGAGCGACGCGAAGTGCAGCTGTTCGAGCAGCTCCGCCTTGCGTATCTCAAGTTCCTTGCGTATGAGTGTCTTTGTGCGCTCCACCGAACTGCGCAACACGTCGCTGACGGTGAGGAACTGTGGTTTGTCGTCCTCTATCACGCAGCAGTTTGGCGATATGTTCATCTCGCAGTCGGAGAAGGCGTATAGGGCGTCGAGTGTCTTGTCCGACGACACTCCCGGGGCGAGATGCACCTGTATCTCCACTTCGGCGGCTGTGTTGTCGTCCACTTTGCGCGCCTTTATCTTTCCCTTCTCGATTGCTTTCAGTATTGAGTCTATAAGCGTTGTAGTAGTCTTGCCGAACGGTATCTCGCGGACGACGAGGGTCTTGTTGTCGAGTTTCTCTATCTTTGCTCTCACCTTGAGCACTCCGCCTCGCTGTCCGTCATTGTATTTGCCCACGTCGATGCTGCCGCCAGTGGGGAAATCGGGATACAGCTGGAACGGCTCGCCATGGAGATAGCTCACGGCGGCATCGCAGATGTCGTTGAAGTTGTGGGGCAGTATCTTTGACGACAGTCCCACGGCGATTCCTTCTGCTCCCTGTGCCAGGAGGAGCGGGAACTTGGCAGGCAGAGTGATAGGTTCCTTGTTTCTGCCGTCGTAGGAGAGCTGCCAGTCGGTGGTCTTCTGGTTGAACACCACGTCGAGGGCAAACTTAGAGAGTCTCGCCTCTATATATCGCGGTGCGGCGGCACGGTCGCCGGTGAGGATATTTCCCCAGTTTCCCTGACAGTCAACGAGCAGGTCTTTCTGTCCGAGCTGCACCAGGGCGTCGCCGATAGAGGCGTCGCCGTGGGGATGGAACTGCATAGTGTGTCCCACGATGTTTGCCACCTTGTTGTAGCGTCCGTCGTCCATGCGCTTCATGGAGTGCAGGATACGTCGCTGCACGGGTTTGAGTCCGTCTTCGATATGCGGCACGGCTCTCTCCAGGATTACGTAAGAGGCGTAATCCAGAAACCAGTTCTTGTACATACCGCTCAGGTGATGTACGGCGGAGGCATCGAAGCGGTTCGTCGGCTTGTAGTCGGAATGCTCCGCAGGCTGGTCGTCGGCATCGTTGTCTGTCTGCCCATCGCTGCCCTCGCCAGCCGGCTGGTCCTCGCTGCCGGCTGCCATGGCTTCGCCGTCTCCGGGCATATCGCCGTCGTTGTTTCGGGTCAACTCATTGTCGTCTCTTGTCTCGTCATCTCTTGTCTCGTCGCTCATATATGTATTTTCTGATACCTGTGGTTTGTCATGACACCGCAAGCGTTAACCCCACTACCACATGGCGGGCAGCCCACACTTGCGAAACTCATGTCGTTTGTATTATCTCATTGTTCCATCTCCCGCCATCGGCAGGCTTCCACACTACGGCAGACTGCCTCAAATTGGCAAAAAGGAAAATTTCTTCAAAAGTACTGATTTTTCCCGACAATGGCAAATTTATTTTTCAAAAGCCCCATCACAGTGCCTTCAATCTTCCACATTCCCGACAAATCAATGATAATGAACTATTTTTCAATGCTTTTCATTGCTCTGTCGAATAATTGTCTTATATTTGCAATGCCTTACCGCCAGTGCCGCAGAGCGGCGAGCAAAACGATGAAAAACAAAGCTGTCATGACGGAGACAAACGAGAGAAAACTGCCTGTAGGAATACAGTCGTTCAAGAAAATCAGAGAAGAGGGCTACCTCTATGTTGACAAGACCGAAATGGTATGGAATCTTGCCAATAAGGGGGCGAGGTATGACTATCTGAGTCGTCCCAGACGATTCGGCAAGTCGGTGCTTGTCGATACTCTGCAATGCTATTTCGAAGGCAGGAAAGAACTGTTCGAGGGTCTGAAAATCATGGAGATAGAAAAGAACTGGACCTGCCACCCCGTGATACGCCTCGACATGAGCAACGGCAGCGACAACGCCAAAGACCTTGAGGCTTATCTCGACTTCGTGTTCTCAAAATACGAGAAGCTCTACGAAACGAAACTCCCCGACACGGCAAGTCTCACGGTGCGTTTCAGCAATATTATAGAAACGGCAAACAAGATGACGGGCAAACAGGTGGTGATTCTCATCGACGAATACGACTCTCCCCTTCAGCATTCGTGGAAGACTCCGGAACATGAGAATTGCACACGGGTATACCGCAGCGTGTTCTCTGTATTGAAGACTCTCGACGAGATTGAGCGCTTTGTCTTCATAACGGGCATAACGAAATTCACACAGATTTCACTGTTCTCGGTACTCAACAACTTGTCGAACATCAGTTTCGATGCTGAATATGCCGGCATTTGCGGCATCACGCAGCAGGAGCTTGCCGACAATTTCATGCCTGAAATCAACCAGATGGCTGAAGCCAACGGATGGACTACGGAGGAAACCTTGCGGCAGCTGAAGGCATATTATGACGGATATCATTTCTGCATCGACAATATGGTTGATGTATACAACCCATACAGTCTCGTACACGCTCTGTCGTCCAAGAGACTCCGGAGTTTCTGGGCATCTTCCGGTGCAACAACGATCCTCGCCAAGTTTGTCAACGACATGGAGATCAGGCTGAAAGACCTCGACCAATGCGCCATCATCAGCACCACAATAGAATCTTCCGACGTTACCGGTGGAGGAGCGGAGCTGTTCATGTATCAGTCGGGATACCTCACGATAAAAGGATACACCGGAGGCACATACATGCTCGGCATACCGAACCACGAGGTGAGACAGGCTCTCTACGAGATGGTTCTTCCTGCATTGGCGATGCGAAAAGGCAGCGACATACAGTCGGCACAGGCTTTCCTGAATCTTAACCTCTACAACGGCAACATGCCCGAGGCGATGAAACAGCTGAAGGCGCTCGTCGCCGATGTGCCATACAGCAACAAGAAGCTTGCGAGCATGGATATGGAAGAGCGCTACCGCCTCATCATAAGCACTATATTGAATGCCATCGGCATGAGGGTGGAAGTGGAGAAAATGATTTCTACAGGAAGGATTGACATCGTGGCTGAAAACAGTACATTTATATATGTAATGGAATTGAAACTCACGAAGAACGGAGGTGTCAACGCTGCCGAAAAGCAAATAACCGACAATCGTTACACCGAGCCGTTCAAAGCTGACAAACGCAAGACCATAGCCCTCGCCATCGAACTCGACGACCTGGGCAAGGGATTGCTGGAATGGAAACAACTTTGACAAATAAGGCAAAAAGGGAAAACACACGGCAAAGAAACCTGCCGCCCGACTGTCCACAAGTGCAATTCTACGAGAGTTCCGCCACAATAGGAGAAGCTGAGAACGACAGAAGAAGCATACGGGCGAAACGTTTCACCTGTTAACCGACAGCATATTGCAGACATGCAAAACACAGAATGACAAGAGAAAAACAATATAAACAGATAAAAGAAAAATGAACAAGAAAATTTTCCTCGCGGGCCTGATGCTCGCAGCAATGTCGATGAACGTATCGGCACAGAAGAAAGACGGCGGCATCTCGCAGCAGATGCTCCAGCAGATCAAGGGATCACAGTCGAAGGGTGCGGCAGACAAGGCTATCTTCAACGCCATCGCAGCCAACAACATCAACGACCTGGCAAAGAACTTCGCCAATGCAGGAGAGTTCGACACTCACTTCAGCGTGGAGACCAAGGCGCAGAGCATCATGAACCAGAAGCAGAGCGGAAGATGCTGGATGTTCAGCGGATTCAACGTGATCCGCGGTAACTTCGCACACGAGAGCGACTCGCTCAAGGTGGAGCTTTCACAGGACTACCTCTTCTTCTACGACCAGTTGGAGAAAGCTAACCTCTTCTTGCAGGGAGTGATCGACTGCGCCGGCAAGCCTATGGACGACACAAGAGTGCAGTTCTTCTTCAAGAACCCAATCAACGACGGCGGTACCTTCTGCGGTGTTGCCGACCTCACTGAGAAGTATGGCGTGGTGCCGACAAGCGTGATGCCGGAGACTTACTCTGCTGAGAACACCAGCAAGATGGCTGCTCTCGTATCTTCAAAACTGCGCGAATACGGACTGAAGCTGCGCAAGATGGTGGCTGAGAAGAAATCCAAGCAGGCTATCCAGACTGAGAAGACCAACATGCTCGGCACTATCTACCACATGCTGAAACTCACTCTCGGCGAGCCTGTGACAGAGTTCACATTCGCTTTCAAAGACAAGAACGGCAAGGCGCTGGAGGCCAAGAAATACACTCCTAAGTCGTTCTTCAAGGAACTGACCGGCAAGGAGACTCTCAACGGCACATTCATCATGGTAATGAACGACCCTCGCCGCGAATACTACAAGACTTACGAGGTGGACTTCGACCGCCACACATACGACGGACACAACTGGAAATATCTCAACCTGCCTATGGACGAGATTGCCAACCTCGCCATCGCATCTCTGAAGGACGGCAAGAAGATGTACAGCTCTTACGACGTGGGCAAGTTCCTCGACGGCAAGCGCGGATACAGCGACATCAACAACTTCGACTACGGTTCGCTCTTCTCTACAACATTCCCAATGAACAAGGCTGACCGCATCGCCACATTCGACAGCGGTTCTACACACGCCATGACTCTCGTGGCTGTCGACCTCGACGCTCAGGGCAAACCTACAAAGTGGAAGGTGGAGAACAGCTGGGGACCTGAGTGGGGACACAAGGGCTGTCTGATTATGACCAACGAGTGGTTCAACGAGTATATGTTCCGTCTCGTAGTGGACAGAAAATATGCTTCTGAGAAAATCCTGAAGCTCGCCGACCAGAAGCCTATAATGGTAATGCCAGAGGATCCTCTCTTCGGTGCAGACAACTAATACCCGCCACGTCCTTCTCTTGAAGACAAGGACCGGACGGCAAAAGAATGAGCAACCTGTCGCAATAGCGACGGCATACTCATGACCCAACCAACAGAATCGGAATATGTCAAACGTATCTGGCATATTCCGATTCTTGCTTTTTTGACAAGAATATCCATACCACATGCCCGGCACAAAGCCACAATTTATTTATTGACAGTAAACAAAATCACCTGTTTTTATTTATTAGCGGTAAATAAAATCATGCAAATACGACGAAAAGGACCACATCGTCGAAGACAAACTGTATATTGATGTAGTGCCTGTATGGAAGTGGCTGCTGACTGATTTCGTCTAAAAATAGGAAAAAACAAAATTTCGTCCAAAACTGTCAGATTGTCTGGTTTTACCTCATAATACACTGGCATACAGACAAATACAGACCTGACAATTGCTTTCAATTGTCTGGATGGTTTGCCAGCACGAAATTTTTCCATTTCTCATCAAATCATAACTAGTTATTATTTTTTTCGCCACTAAATAGCATCGTAGTGGATAAAAACCGGCTTTTTTATCCACTACAGCACAATTATTGGATAAAAAGCAGTATATTGCCATTATCAAAGAGCAAAGATACAAATCACCAAGCCACAATCATTGGAAAAGATAACAAAACTTCAGGAAATGGGCAGCACGCTTGCCCGAGTGGGGCAAGCAGCGTTCTCAACATGGGCAAGCACCTTTCCCCAAGTGGGCACGGGTGGTGCCCAAAACTGTGCCCAAAGTTTCCATGGAATGAAACTTGTATTTTAGTAATCAAAAGTCTGTATTTCAGCCTTTGAAAACAACTGGTATATACCAACAAACATAATGAAACACACCCCATCCTCAACTGGAATGCCAGAGAGAATGGGGTGTGTCGTATTTATCCAAAATCGGTCATTAGACCGCCTAATGACCGTTTGGGGATTATGAGGTTATGCTGATTGCAGCGGATTATCCGTAGATGATCTTGCCGTTCTCGTCGCGGTTCTCGTCGATGAACGACTTGTTGTACTGCGTCATGCCGCGTAGCGACATACCCATGCTTGAGAATCCTCCGTCGTGGAAGAGGGTCTGCATGGTGACTTTCCTGGTGAGGTCGGAGAACATCACTACGCAGTAGTCAGCACACTCGTCAGCGCTGGCGTTACCGAGTGGCGACATGCGGTCGGAGAAGTCGTAGAGTCCGTCGAAACCCTTGATGCCGCTGCCGGCAGTGGTGAAGGTAGGCGACTGTGAGATGGTGTTGATGCGCACGTGCTTCTCGCGGCCATAGATATATCCGAAGCTGCGGGCGATGGATTCGAGCAGCGACTTGGCGTCTGCCATGTCGTTGTAGCCGAAGAATGTGCGGTGTGAAGCCACGTATGTGAGGGCGAGCACGGAAGCACCTTCGCTCAGGGCGTCGAGCTTCTTGGCAGCCTGCAGCATCTTGTGGAATGATATAGCCGAGATGTCGAGAGTCTTGTTCAGGAAAGAGTAGTCGAGATCGTCGTATGTACGCTTCTTGCGCATGTTAACGCTCATGGCACAAGAGTGCAGCACGAAGTCAATCTTGCCTCCCATTGCCTCCTGGGCTTTCTCAAAGAGGTTTGTGAGATCCTCCACCGATGTCGCATCAGCAGGGATGATGGTAGCGTTGGTCTTCTTGGCGAGCTCGTCGATGGTACCCATGCGGCAAGCCACTGCCGTGTTTGTCAACACGATCTGAGCGCCTTCTTCTACGGCACGCTCTGCTACTTTCCACGCGATAGACGCGTCGTTCAATGCGCCGAAGATAATACCGCGCTTTCCTTTCAATAAATTAAAAGACATAATTTTCTATTGTTATGATTTGTTTGAAATTAATCCGATTCCGGCTTGCCGAGCCACCGCTTTTCCGGACGGAGCGACTCGTCTCCTATGCGCCTTATCGGTGTTTAAGCATACGGCAAATGCCGCTTAGTTTGCTGAAAAAACGGTGCAAAGGTATAATTTTCTGCACATAAACAAGGGATTATGTGCAGAAAAATGACTTTTTATTGTGTTTTTGAATGTTTAGAGTGCTTGTCTTTGCACATTCTCTTCATTGTGTGCACCTCCCAAGATGCGTTCCACGTCGGCAAGAATGCGTCTGAAGGGTTCGGAATCCATATATCCCATGTTCTTCTTCAGCATCTGCGTGATGTCTTGAATGCTGTTGGTGTAGCACGAGAGTTCGTTGCGCCGCTGGGTGTCGTGTACCGCCTGCCGACGTATCTCCCCTTCGCGCTCCTGCACGAGGATGTTGCACACGCGCCCCAGGATCGGTAGCACAATTTTGTTGAAGAGGTGATGACCCTGTATATACATATATGTGGTCTGCGGCGTGACGCCCATCCTGATGAGTTCGCTCTTCAGGGCGAGATACGACTCCTTGGCTTCAGGATGGCGCTGCTGCAGCTGTCTCACCTTGTTGTGCACCTTACGGCGCATGTTGTCGATGGAATACTGCGGGTTGTGGATGGAGAAGCCGCCGAGTTCCACGATGCGGTTGAGGTCGGTGATGGTGAACTGTCCGTATATGCTTCTGCGATAATGCCATATCGACCATACGAAGAGTGGGAATATCGCCTCGCTGAGCTGCCGCATGTAGTCTTCGAAGTCGAAGATGGAATGGTCGTTCAGGGTTACCATCACGCAGACGTTGTGTAGCGACGGCGCAAAACACTGGTAGCTCTCTATGGCATAGGCATAGGTATGGAGCACGTAGGGATTGGATATCACCGCACGCGAGGTTGGCGTGGCTCCGTTCATGAGATAGTCGTAGTCGGCATCCACACAGGCTATCATACACTCGCCGAGGCGGTCGCCGAGCTCATTCATGAGCACCGACTTCTTGCCTCGCTCCAGGGTGGTGTGCGAGGGGAGCATCACTTCGAAGTAGCGTGTGGAGTTTTCGTAGCGGCTGAGCACGGTGCGCCAGAAGAACACGTCGTCATAGCTCTCCACGTATGCCACGATGCGCTTGCGGGAGCGCTTGGAGTTGAGCCGGTTTGCCGCCTCGATATAGGCGGAAGTGAGGTTATGGGTAAGTCGCTTGTTCATAGAGCTTTCCTCCTGATGGTCAGTCCATGGTGATGTCACTGACTTCTGTCACGTTGTCCATCCAGCCGTTCATTATCACCGCCGGGGCGTGGGTTGAGAGGATAATCTGGACGTTGGGGTTCAGTTCCAGAATGATGTCAATGAGGCGCTGCTGCCAGTCCACATGCAGGCTCACCTCGGGTTCGTCCATGAAGAGCACGTATGGCTTCTGGTCTTCTATCAGCACCGTGAGCAGGATGACGAGCATCTGCTTCTCGCCGCTCGACAGCTGGTATGGCTGCAGGGTCTCGCCTATCTGCGTGAGGCATATCTCGTTTGCCGTGCGCACGATGGTCTTGCCGGTGTCGGCGAAGAGGTCGTCTACGAGGTCCTGGAATTTCTTCTTTGGCTCCGACAGTTTCTGGGCGCGCTCGGCGGCATCCGGTTCTCCGCTCTGCAGGGCAGCGATGATGCGGTTGCCGATGTTCACCTGATAGTCGAGATATTTGCGCTGCAGCACGTACAACTGCCAGTCGAGCTCGGTGACGAGGCTGATGCCCACCTTGCTGAGCAGTTCCTGGTTGACCATAGGATTGTCGAACGAACGGATGATGTCGAAGCGTATCCATTTGGCATCCTCGGGACTCACCTTGAGATGCACGCCTTTGAGGAGATGGCTCGGAAACTCTCCGCCTGCAGAGAGTCCTTTCACCACCTTGTTTATAATGGTGCTCTTGCCCACGCCGTTGACTCCACTCAATATGTTCACCCTTCTGTCGAGATTCCATATCACGTGCTTTCTGCCGCTCCAAAGGGAGTCTATCTCTATCTGACGTATGTAATCCGCGTATTTCTGCATAGCAAACTATTTTAATGATTTATCAATTACAAATATAAGGTTTTCTATCATAATTAAGTACCTTTGCAGCCGCAATTTAACGATATTAAGGAAAAAATGAACAATTTACGCAACAATAGCCGTGTCTTGATTGCCCACCTGAGCATCTTCCTTGCTTGTGCTTTCTGGGGACTGATGGCACCGCTCGGCAAGGATGCCATGACGCATGGTGTGACGGGACTCGACATGGTGTCGTTCCGTGTGGCAGGAGGAGCAGTCCTGTTCTGGATAACATCACTATTCACTACACGTGAGCACGTGCCGACAAAAGACAAGTTGATGTTCATAGCAGCCGGAATCTTCGGCCTCGTGACCAACCAATGCTGCTATACCGTGGGACTGAGCATCACGTCGCCCATCAACTCCAGCGTGGTGACCACCTCGATGCCTATCTTCGCCATGATTCTCTCGGCGATAATACTGAAGGAGCCTATCACCGGAAAGAAGGCTCTGGGAGTGTTGTTCGGATGCACGGGAGCCGTGGCACTGGTGATGTCGAGCGCCGCGGCTACGAGCGACAAGGTGGGCGACCTGCGTGGCGACCTGCTCTGCATGGCGGCACAGCTGTCGTTTGCCCTCTATCTGGCGCTCTTCAGCAAGCTGGTGAGGAAATACTCGGTGATAACGGTGAACAAATGGATGTTCACATGGGCTGCACTCATCATCCTGCCGTTCACCATGCCACACGTGGCAAGCATAGACTTCGGCAGCGTGCCGGCGAAGACATTGTGGGAATCGGCATTCGTGGTGGTTTTCGGAACGTATCTCGGATACATCCTCATGATGATAGGACAGAGCACGCTGCGCCCTACGGTGGTGGGAGTGTACAACTATGTGCAGCCTGCCGTGTCGGTGACGGTCAGCATACTGACCGGCATGGGTGTGATGACGCTGCAGAAGGGCATCGCCATATTGCTCGTATGTCTGGGTGTGTGGCTCGTGATAAAGAGCAAGTCGAAACGCGACATGGAAAGAGAAAAGAACGAGAAAGGAAACGAACGGGAAGACAAATAGGAACTTGTCAACTAAGATATCAATATGTCACAAAAGAACGCTAAAGAGAACAAGTTGCTGGCGATGATCCGCAACGGACAGGAGATGACCGACGGCGACAAGCTGCGCCTCATCGTGCAGCTCAGCATACCGTCGATACTGTCTCAGATGTCGTCGATACTCATGTTCTTCATCGACGCTTCAATGGTGGGTTCGCTCGGAGCGAAGGCTTCGGCGGCAATAGGACTGATAGAGACCACTACATGGCTGTTCGGCGGACTGGCATCGGCGGCGATAATGGGATTCTCGGTGCAGGCGGCACATTTCATAGGTGCCAACGATGAGAAGAAGACGCGACAGGTGTTCCGTCTGGGACTGATGGCGATGACCGTCATGTCGCTGCTGTTCATGGCATTAGGAGCGGCAATAGCAAAGCCTCTGCCCTACTGGCTCGGAGGCGGAAGCGACATCGCTCCGCTGTCGACAAGCTATTTCCTGGTCTACAGCACCGCCCTACCTATATATATGGTGGGCATGATGGCGTCGGCAATGCTGAAAAGCTCGGGCAACATGAAGATACCGAGCATGATGAGCGTATTGATGTGTCTGCTCGACGTGATGTTCAATTTCATCGCCATATTCCCGACGAGAGACATCACGATACTGGGAACGACGATACACATGCCCGGACTGGGACTCGGACTGACGGGTGCCGCCGTGGGAACGGCATTGGCGTTTCTCGTCACCGGACTGATTCTGATATGGATTGCCGTGAGGAAGGCTCCGATAATATCGCTCAAAGGGGAGAGATGGATATGGAGACCATGCCGCGGATATATCAAGAATGCCATAAGAATAAGTTTTCCGATGGCGATACAGTATATGCTGATGAGCGGCGCACAGATAGTGAGCACCATGATCGTGGCGCCGCTTGGCAACTTTGCCATCGCCGCCAACACCTTCGCCATCACGGCAGAGAGCCTGTGCTACATGCCGGGATATGGCATCGGCGAGGCTGCCACTACGCTGATAGGACAGAGCATGGGAGCGCAGCGACACGACCTGACGAAGCGGTTCGCATATATGACGCTGGCTCTGGGAATGATGATAATGGCGGTGATGGGAGCTATAATGTATTGCTTTGCACCAGAAATGATAGGCATCATGACACCGGTGACGGAAATCAGAGTGCTCGGCATCGGAGCGCTGCGCATAGAGGCTTTTGCCGAACCGATGTTCGCCGCAGCTATCGTGGGCAACTGCATCTGCATAGGAGCCGGCGACACGAAGATTCCGTCGGTGATGAACTTCGGCAGCATGTGGCTCATACGCCTCTCGCTCGCTGCTTATCTGGCACCGAAATACGGACTGGCTGGCGTGTGGTCGGCAATGGCGATAGAACTGACGTTCCGCGGAATCATCTTCCTCATTCGCATCTACAGGGGGAAATGGATGAACCACAAGGTGAGCGTAGACAAGTAAGCCTCTGTCTGGCATGTAATCGTTTACGTATGATTTAAGGCGGAAAGCGATACAACATCCACCTTTATTTCATATTTTTGCATCGACATAGACAGGTAAAAAGGACAAAGGATAACAAAAACATAAAATAGGGAGCCGGCATGACTACATGCTGTCTTCCTATTTTTAGTTTAACCCACATCGGGACATTAGGGCTTGCTTGGATATTGTTTTTTTTAGAAGAGTGATTTTGTTTGTCTTTTAACCCAATGAACACAACAGGAAAAAAGAAGAAATCGTTTGCATTTGTGTGCGATAACAAAAATACTTTGATTTACATCAAGATATTATGGAAAAGTATGTTATTTAGCATGTTTTTGTTTGTTTTGTGCGCAAACAATACTATCTTTGCAACGTCAAAACAAACAAGGAGGCACACAAGAAGACCTCCACAACGCCAATAGAAGAAATAACAAACAGATAGGTTATTAGAGGTAAGAGGTAAAAAGATTGAAGATAGGTTATTAGAAAGGTAAAAGACAAAGATTGAAGTAAGGATAACAAAGACGCAGAGATGACCAGAAAGGTATTAGAAACAAGGAAACGATAGTTTTTCAGGTAATGAAGATTGAGGATAACAAAGTTGGTCATTGATGATAATAAAGATAAGGATAACAGAAAGACCATAGAAATATTAGGTAATGAAAGATTGTGAAATAGGTAATTAGTGGTAAAGGATTGTTTAAAGCCGCTCGACGGCAAGGATAACGAAGAAGATAGGTATGATTCCCCCGCTATGAAAAGCGGTGGGAAAAAGGATTAAGGTAAAGATAAAAGATTGTTTTTCAAGGATTGAATGATGCCCAAGGGGATTGAAAACGATTATTAGTTAGGTTATTATAGATTTAGGTAAGATTAGTTGTTTGATTTTAGTTAGTCACACCTGTTTGCTGTAAATACAGCAACAGGCACGTGGGTAACGGTCAAAAAAGAAAGAAAAGAAAGTGAATGTCAGTAATGTTATACAAAATACAGAAGCCACCCAAACGGGTGGCTTTTTCGTTTTTATCCCCCTGGGGGGAAATTAGAATCTGACACGCTAATGTTCACGCAAAGGCGAAGATACCAAGACCTATCATTCCGCGTCTTTTGCCTCGGCAAGTCCCTTCTGATAGAGGTCGTTTACTACGAGGCTGGCGAGGGTAAAACCGAAAATCGCCGTGATATGTGCCGCAGTACCGTTTATCTGCGCTTTGGAATTGTTCCAGTTATGGTCGGCAAGCGCAGGGTCGCCGGACACCTCCTCTTTGTTGGAGCATACACACTGGTCTGTACCGCAGGTGAAGCTGGTGCCGAGATTATGCAGGAGCTCATCGCTGTATACACATTTGAACTTATGTGCCGGACGCACCTTCATCTTGCGGAACTTGTTTCTCAACGCACGTGCCAACGGACAGCCTTTCACCTTCCAGAATTCGGCAACGGCAATCTTGCTCGCATCCATCTTCAGTGCTGCTCCCATAGAGGAGAGAAGCACCGAATCGGTCTTGCAAGCCTCCAGAATCAGCAATGCCTTGTCTTTCAGACTGTCGATGGCGTCGATGATATAGTCGTAGCTGCCGATATTGAAAGAGCCGGCAGTGGTATCGTCGTAGATTTTCTGCAGGGCAACGATTTCTGCCGTAGGGTTTATCTCCAGCAGTCGTTCCTTGAGCACCTCAACCTTCACCCGTCCGATGGTCTTGGTGGTTGCCATGAGCTGGCGGTTCACGTTGGTTATGCACACCCTGTCGGAGTCGACGATGGTGAGATGTCTGACTCCAGACCTCACAAGACTCTCGGCACACCAACTGCCCACTCCGCCTACGCCGAAGATTATCACCCGTGCCTCAGCGGTTTTCTGCATCACACGCTCGCCGACGAGCAGTTCCATTCTCTTGAATATACCTTTTTCTATACCCATTTCTTGTTATTCCTCCATTATTTCATTGAGTGGCGTCATCACGAAGTCTCTCTCGTGCATCAGCGGATGCGGTATCTTCAGGTCGGGTTCATCGATATGCAGGTTGCCATAGAGCAGTATGTCGATGTCGATTATGCGGTCGTGGTATTCACCGCCGCCGGATTTCAGCGTGCGCCCCATCTCCCTCTCTATGCGCTGTGTCACTTCGAGCAGCCGGCGGGGTGAGAGCTGTGTGTCCACACATACGGCAGCGTTGACGAAGCGGTTGTCTGACCTGAAGCCCCAAGGCTCCGTTTCATAAAGAGCTGACTGGCGCACTACGTCGCCAACCAGCTCTCCGATATTTTTTATTGCCTCGGCGATGTTCTTGCGTTTGTCGCCGAGGTTTGTTCCCAAAGAAAGATATGCTATCATCTGCGTCAGTCGTTCAAAATCAGCATGGCGTCACCATAGCATCCGAACTTGTAGCCGTTTTCCACTGCCTTCTTGTATGCCTCCATTATCAGTTCGTATCCTCCGAAAGCGCATGTTGCCATGAGCAGCGGCGACATCGGCTGATAGAAGTTGGCAATCATAGTGTCGGCGAGTCCGCATTCGTATGGAGGGAAGATGAACTTGTTTGTCCATCCCTCATATTCCTTCAGCATCTTGTCTGTGCCGATGGCGGTCTCTGTAGCCTTGAGCACACTTGTACCCACGGCGCATACATGTCTGCCATTGCGCTTTGCCTCGTTCACCACGCTGCATGCCTCGGCTCCGATGTGCATCTGCTCGGAGTCCATCTTGTGTTTGGTGAGGTCTTCCACCTCTATGCTATGGAAGTTGCCGAGTGCGCAGTGCAGGGTGATGAATGCGAAGTTCACGCCCTTGATTTCCATCCTCTTCATCAGCTCACGGCTGAAATGCAGTCCGCTTGCCGGTGCTGTGACAGCTCCCTCATTCTTTGCGAATATACACTGGAATCTGTCCAGGTCTTCGTCGGTGGCTTTTCTCCTGTCCACGATATAGTGTGGCAGCGGAGCCTCACCGAGCGCGAAGAGGTCGCGTTTGAACTCATCGTGTGGTGCATCGTAGAGGAATCGCAGTGTGCGTCCACGGCTTGTGGTATTGTCGATCACCTCTGCCACCATCGAACTGCTCTCGTCGAAGAAAAGCTTGTTGCCTATTCTTATCTTTCTTGCCGGCTCCACGAGCACGTCCCACAGGCGCATCTCCTCGTTTAGCTCACGCAGCAAGAACACTTCAATCTTTGCCTCTGTCTTCTCCTTCGTGCCGTAGAGACGTGCCGGGAAGACTTTCGTGTCGTTGAATATGAATGCGTCGTGCTCATCAAAATAGTCGAGCACGTTGCGGAAGTCCATGTACACGGGGTTGCCGTCTGCATCCTTCAGCTCATGTCCCTTATCGTCTTTCTGAAACATGTCGATGGTGCCCGACTTGCGGTGTACCACCATCAGCCTGCACTCGTCGCGATGGTATGACGGTTCAAGTGCGATAAGCTCCTCTGGAAGTTTAAATTTGAATTGCGATAGTTTCATATTCTTGCTTTACCTTTATATATTTTCAATTTTCTTCTGTGTTCTCCTCTATGTCCTGCTCAGCGAGCCACTGCGGAAAGTCATCCAGCGTGATGCAGTCTTCCACTCTCACGTCGCCCACCCTTGTGCGCCGCAGGGCTGTGAGATAGGCTCCGCTGCCGAGAGCTTCTCCGATGTCGCGTGCCAGGGCGCGGATATATGTCCCCTTGCCGCATACCACTCTGACAGACAGCTGCATTGCCTCTTCGTCGAAGTGGGTCATCTCTATCTCGTCCACTCGCAGGGTCTTGGCCTTGAGCGGCACGTCTTGGCCTTCGCGCATGAGCTTGTAGGCGCGGTCTCCGTTTATCTTGCATGCCGAATATGCCGGCGGCACCTGCTGTATCTCTCCCACGAACTTTGGCAGCGTCTCCTCTATCAGTTCACGTGTGATGTGCGCCGTGGGATAGGTGTGGTCAACGGTGTGCTCCATGTCGAAACTTGGCGTCGTGGCACCGAGCTGCAGCGTGGCGGTATATTCCTTGGTGTGCGCCTGCAGTTCATCGATGCGCTTGGTAGCCTTGCCAGTGCATAGGATGAGGACTCCGGTGGCAAGCGGATCGAGTGTGCCGGCATGTCCGGTCTTCACCCTCTTCACTCCCATCCTCTTTGAAATCAAAAAACGGATGTGGGCAAGTGCCCCGAAGCTCGACATGCGGTATGGCTTGTCGATGCAGATTATCTCTCCTTTGTTGAAGTTCATCTGTATGTCTGTTCTTTTCTGTTATGCAAATGAGCAGATTATGGTCACCGCACCGGCGATGGCGCAATATATTCCGAAATATACGAGCTTGCCTTTCTTCACGATGTTTATCATCCACTTGCAGGCGAAGCATCCGGATATGAATGCAGCGCAGAAGCCCACCACGAGTGGCAGTGTGTCTACTCCGCCGAAGGCCTGCTCGCCTTTGAGTCCCTTGAGCAGGTCGAGCAATGCCTCACCGAGGATTGGAGGAATGACCATGAGGAAGGAGAACTGTGCCAGCTTCTCTTTCTTGTTGCCGAGCAGCAGTCCTGTAGCTATGGTACTGCCGGAGCGTGAGAGTCCCGGCATCACTGCCACTGCCTGTGCGAGACCGATGATGAAGGCATCTTTAAGGCTGATTTTCTCTTTCTGGCGTGGTTTGGCGTAGTATGAGAATATCAGCAGCAATGCTGTTACGAGCAACATGCAGCCCACGATGAGGAGTCCGGAACCGAATATCTCCTCCACGGTGTCTTTGAAGAACACGCCCACGATGCCGACCGGTATCATTGAGATGAGGATATTGAGGAAATATTTCGTCTCTTCGTTCATCTTGAACTTGAACACGCCCTTCACGATCCAGTCAATCTCCTTCCACAGTATCACGAGGGTGCTGAGCACCGTTGCCACATGCACCATTACAGTGAATGCGAGATTGTCTTCACCGTTCACTCCGAAGAGTGTGGCGCTGATAGCCAGATGGCCGCTGCTGCTCACAGGCAGGTATTCCGTCAGTCCCTGCACGAGACCGAGGATCAATGCTTCAAACCAATTCATTTCTATTCCTTATGTTATGCCTTAATCGTCTTTAGGTTTTCTCATCACTCCGTATATCATCGACACGAAACCGATGAAGCATACTATAGGCGCTACGGTAGTGTGCATAGTGTTGAATATCTCGGGGTCGAACTTTTCTTCGGTCGAACCGCCGCCGCTCATCAATATGAAGCCGACTATCACTATCAGCATGCTGATGCCGATAAGCATGAAGTTCACGCGGTCAAATGCAAAATTTCTCTTGTCCATTATTATGTAACGTTTTTAATGTATGTCTTATTTAATCCCGACAAGGGCCGGGAAGTGGCGCTTAAGGCTGGAGCCAGCCAAGGGGCCTTAAATCTTGTAGAGGTCTCCGGCTTTCATCCTCAGGAACTTGTTCACCGAGAGCCATGAGCAGAAGAGCGTGATGAGCAGTCCGAAGAGCAGCACCGACACTCCCGTAATCGCCATCACCTGCCATGTGAGCACCACGAGCACATCGGGCTCATACATATACAGGGCATACACTCCACCGGCAAGCACCGCATCGGCGAGCACCGCGGCGAGCAGTCCCTGCCACATGGCGTTTCTGACGAACGGCCAGCGTATGAATCCCCATGACGCTCCCACGAGTTTCATCGTGTTGATCAGAAAACGGCGGGCATACATGGCGAGGCGCACGGTGTTGTTTATCAGCGAGAACGACACAAAGGAGAGCAGTACGGCAAGCACCAGCAGCACCAGGTTGATGCGCTGCAGATTGTCGTTCACACTGTCCATGAGGTCTTGCGGATAAGTGATGTCGGTCACTTTGCTGTCAGCCTTAAGATTCTTGGTAATCCATTTCAGCGAGTCCTTATTGGCATAATCCGCCTTGAGCTGCAGCTCCATGGAACCGACAAAGGGGTTCTCACCGATAAACTCGCTCGGGTCTGTGCCCATGGCGGCAGTCTGCTCCTTCAGCACCTGTTCCTTGCTGACGTAGGTCACACGGTGTACATAGGGCAGCTTCTGCAGGGCAACGGTCATCTGCCTTGCCTGCGGATCGGTGACTTCCTCGCTCAGCACCATCGTCACAGTGAGGTTCTCCTTCACATAAGAGGAGAGATTCTGCGCCGTAAGCACGGAGGTTACCACCATTCCCAATAAAATCAGTACCATTGCGGTACTTATACATAGCGTTATCGCCTGCAGACCAATGCGTCTGCCGGACTTTCTTCTTTTCTTGCTCATTTCACAATTTGGCTATATAACCTGAATTCGCTGCAAAGATAACCATTTTAGAGAGAAACAAGAAATTTTTCTTGTATAATATCACATTGAACGGCCTAATGACCGATTCGGGTTGAAATTGGGCACGGTGCTTGCCCAACTGG
>NZ_FR892545.1:0-2050 GCF_000436015.1 Prevotella sp. CAG:592
AAAACAAAATCCAAGCAAGCCCTAATGAAAGATTTGGGTTTAACAACAAAGCCCCTACTAATAAACACAAGGCAAAAATACAAAAAGCGAGAATTGTGTAGTATATATTGTTCATCTCTCCGAAGAAAGAAGATAACAACAATGCAGTCAAAATATATTTCGCCACATCCAAGAACCATCTACCAAATTCCTGCCTCATGTATTTTTGCCTTGAGAGTATATCGAATTATCTATACTTTATCTTAGTCGATAATCACCTTGGTCCATCCGTGTGTGTCAGGCTCGATACCATACTGGATGTTGCGCAGATGTGTGTAGAGCTTGTGTGAGATAGGACCTGGCTTGCCATCCTTGCTGAATGTGTAGCGCTTGCCGGTGTCGAGGTCGTCGATATAAGAGATAGGGCTGATAACGGCTGCTGTTCCGCATGCTCCTGCCTCCTCGAAGGTCTCCAGCTCCTCTTCCGGGATAGGGCGACGCTCTACCTTCAGACCGAAGTCCTCAGCGAGCTGCATGAGGCTCTTGTTGGTGATTGAAGGGAGGATAGATGTTGACTTAGGAGTAACGTAGGTGTTGTTCTTGATACCGAAGAAGTTGGCAGCACCACACTCGTCCATGTATTTCTTCTCCTTGGCGTCGAGATAGAACTCACAAGCGTAGCCCTTCTCGTGTGCCAGATGGTTGGCCTGCATAGAAGCTGCATAGTTTCCACCCACCTTGTACTTACCGGTGCCGAGAGGAGCTGAACGGTCGTACTCGCGTACGATGACGTATGGGTTGGTAGAGAAACCGCCCTTGAAGTATGGACCTACCGGTGTGACGAAGATGATGAACACATACTCTGTTGCAGGGTGAACACCTACCTGGGCACTTGTTCCGATGAGCAGCGGACGGATATAGAGCGATGCTCCGCTCTCATATGTTGGGATGTACTCCTGGTTGAGGCGTACCACCTTTGCCACCATCTCCTCGAAGAGCTCAGTAGATACCTCAGGCATCATGATGCCACGGCATGTAGACTGCAGACGGGCTGCGTTCTCGTCCATGCGGAACACGCGTACCTTACCGTCGGGGCAGCGGAATGCCTTGAGTCCCTCGAATGCCTCCTGTCCGTAGTGCAGACAGGTAGCTGCCATATGCAGATTAACGTATTCGCTGGAGCAGACTTCAATCTCGCCCCATTTGCCGTCGCGATAGTAGCAACGCACGTTATAGTCTGTCTTTCTGTAACCAAAGCCTAAATTAGACCAATCCAAATCTTTCATATTGTAATCGTTTTAAAGTTAATATGCCGCAAATTTAGTAAGAATATTCATTCTCTGCAATAAAAATCGAGGGAATTTCTTTTTTTCTGCAAAATCACCCTCGCCAAAGGGCACAGAATTGCCGTTTTGCATCAATATCGGGCATCAGGGCCGGCTGATTGTGGAATGCAACGGGACGGGTACTGTAGGCAGATTAAAGTCAAGGCAGATGGAAGCGAATCTGTTATACTGACTGCAACGAGTACAGGGGGCTGTCGGCTGAACATACGGAGCGGCGCCCACTGTCATTCGTCGAGCAGTTTCTTTATCTCGGCGTCGGTCTTCTGGAGCTTCGCCTTGCATTTCTCTATCAGTTGCTTGGCGGTCTTGAGCTGGTCGCAGAGGGAGTCGATGTCGAGTTCTCCGCTTTCCATCTTGCGAACTATTGTTTCGAGCTGGGTGACAGCTTCTTCGTAGTTGAATTTCTTCTCTGACATGATGTTTTTTTATTTATAAATGACTATTATTTTTGTTGGGCTGATGGATACTATGATCTAATGGATATCAATCTTTTTGACGTGGTGTCCACGACCTTCGGCGTGGACAAATCAAAGAAAAAAAACACGGATATCACAGACTTTACACAGATTGGTCTTCACGGATTATTTTTCTTTGATATTATTTTGCCAATGAATCTTGGATTCTGTTTGGATTCTGAAGGATTTGGAGCACTATGGTGCTCGCTGCTTCCAGACGAGTTCGTTACTCTGACAATGAGTTCTGCCAATCACTTCAGCCCCCTCTCG
>NZ_FR892546.1:0-14527 GCF_000436015.1 Prevotella sp. CAG:592
CTGTCAGATTGTCTGGTTTTTTGTTGTAGTCTTCTGATAAACAGACGGTTGACTGTCTTGCAATTGTCAGCCAATTGTCTGGATGGTTTGCTCAGATGAAAGGAATTGTCAGGTGTGAGGAATCGTCTGGTCAAAGTAATTGTCAGATGTGAGGAATTCAGACTACAGGAATTGCATGCGTTGGCAGGATCCAGAAAACAGGAATATGGGTATTACAACATTCACTTTTGGGGCATCATTCTGACAGCAAATCTCCCCAACAGGGGCAAGCACGTTGCCCATGATGGGTAAGCACGTTGCCCCAGTTGGGCAAGCAGCGTGCCCAATTCCTGAACTTTTGTTGTCCTTGCCAATGTTGTTTTTTAGGAGGTGGAGTCCTCTTGGGCTCCGGGAGTATATCGGTGCGTATTCTATATACCTTCGTATATTGTATACAAAGGTAAATATAAAAGATGTGTATCTGCGGAGTATATATTCTGCAGGAGGTGGTTTGGGGTGTCAGATTCCCGTGTTCTGGTGAAGCATCTGCACGTTTTCGTCCCAGATGTCCTTCAGACTTTCCGTGTCGCCGTCGTCGGCATAGTCTGTAATCGCCAGGATACAGTCGTTGGTAATCTCGCCAACCTCAATCCTCAGTTCGCAGTAGGCGTCGGGATTGGTGTCGTCGTCCCATTTGAAGCGGATGAACTTCTCTGCCTTTTCCTTCACTATGGTTGCCGTCTTAGTGTCTTTGTTCATATACGATGTCCCCCATGTGAATGTCAGCTTGTCGCCTTCCCGCTCCACCTCGTCAGCCATCCATCGTTCCAGTCCGGTAGCTTCGCTGATAATGGGCCATACCGCACTTGGTGATGTAGCGTTGAGTTCATACTCCAGATAGATTCTTTTCATGTCGTCCATAGATAAATAGATATTCTGTGCCAGTGTGTTGACCCCGTCGGTCGTAGATTCTGATGCCTTGACAACAGTTAGTAGCGTCCGATTGGGGCATATCTTCAGTTTTATGTTCTATTTTGGGGCAAAAATACAAAAAAACATTGTATTGAAAGATTTTCTTGAAAATATTTTGGTGGTTTAAATAAAAAGTCTTACCTTTGCACTCGCAAAAAAGAAATGATGGCGGGATAGCTCAGCTGGTTAGAGCGCATGATTCATAATCATGAGGTCCCCAGTTCAATCCTGGGTCCCGCTACAAGTCTTAAGGATGTATCTGAACTTGATGTTTGGTACATCCTTTTTTGTTTTTCGACGGTCGAAGATGCCGCTGACTGAACCATCCAGATGGTTTCTGACAATTTCAGATGCTTAACAGTCAGAGACTCAGGTTGTTACGTGCGAAAACCAGATGGTCTGATGATTTTTTTGTTTTTCCTCTTTTCAGTACTTTTTACGGTAATATTAGCGAGTGTGTCCCCAGCTTCCGGTGGGGATACAAGCAGTTATAAAACATATTAAACCCAAAACGGTCATTAGGCCGTTAAATGTGATATTTTATAACTGCTTGCAGTCTTTTGCTTTTTATAAGGCGTCTTTTGTCCGTTTTTAATTCGCAATAGCTTGCTATTACTCATTAAAAGCCAACCAAAATCCACTCTTCTTAAAATCAAAATCCAAGCAAGCCCTAACGACCGATTTGGGTTAAACCCAAAACGGTCATTAGGCCGTTAAATGTGATATTTTATAACTGCTTGCAGTCTTTTGCTTTTTATAAGGCGTCTTTTGTCCGTTTTTAATTCGCAATAGCTTGCTATTACTCATTAAAAGCCAACCAAAATCCACTCTTCTTAAAATCAAAATCCAAGCAAGCCCTAACGACCGATTTGGGTTAAACCCCAAACGGTCATTAGACTGTTTGGGGTTAAGTTGATTTTTACAGCGGACGGTCGCTTGTTGAGGCTTGACTCTTTATGTGCGTTTCGCCGTTGCGGTCCACATATTTCGCCTTTCCTGTGTATTCGCCTCCAGAGTCGGCCATCCTCATGATGCGAGCCTGACAGCCAGGAGTCTTGCCGTGGTTAGGGAATACACCGTCGGCGTCGGTCTCCTCAAAAGTAAAGTAGGCAGAAAGACCCTCCGGCACCTCTTTGTCGGTGAACCCCCTCATGCATCGCAACACCTCCTCGGCGGTCAGCGCCCTGTTCCATATCTGCACATCGTCGATGGCACCGTTGAGGCCAGCCTTATATACACCGCTTCCGCCGATGCGGATGTCAGCCACTGCGTTGTGGTCAATCCTCTTGTTGTCGGCAGGCATCAGTTCGCGGCGAGTAGATTCCGGCATCTGCAGCGGACCGGCCACGAGCCTTCCGTTTATATACACCCTCTGCACCTTCTCCTTGTCTTGCGTCACCATGATGTGCGTCCACACGCCTGCCGGGATGCTGTATCCGTCTGTCGTCATGTCGCCGTGACCTTCGATGTCGCCGCCGCAGCCCATCGTGCGATACATAATTTCGTTGGCAGGATGGTTCTTGCCGCTCTTCTCGTCGGTCCATGGCGGACAAACCTGCACCCACAGGTCGCCCCAGTTGTTGAACGGCCATTTGTCGGCTATTGAATTCTTCGACACGATGTTTGTTCCCTGCTTGTCATGCGTCCAGTCGTCAGCCTTCACCCATAGGGCTACCGAATATTCCAGTCCAGGCAACGCCTCGGCAGGAATTGTCAGCATATACGGGTCGTTGAGCTTGAGCGCCTTCGATGTGGAGGAGAGAGGCGACACCTTCACCAGTCCTCGTGTCATCGTCTGCGATCCGTCGCCGTTGATAGTCATCAGGTCGTAGATACCATCCTTGTCTATACTCGTGGTGATGGAAGTGGAGTTCTCCGCCTTCGCTATCACCTTGTCCGTCAGAGCGTCGATGATTCTCCATTCCTTTGCCGGCGGCATCATGTTGTCCTTATAAAATACGGTGAACGCCTCTCCCGGCTTTATCCTTTCGCGGTCGATGGCCGGTGTGCTGTTCAGAGCGTTGTATTCAATCACCCTGTAGTCGCTCCATGCTATGTCAGAGCCCTGCTGTCCGTCCGGCGACACGGCACGCACACCGAATCGGCATTCCCTCTTGCAGCCTTCAGCCAGCGGAGCGCCGATCACGTATGCCGCCCATGATTCCGTGGCGGTGAGCAGCTGCTGCGGTCTGCCTTTCTGCTGGAAGTATATCTCGTAATACCAGGTGCCCACCTCGTCGTTGTATGTCTTCTCGTCGCCCTTTTCCTCCTTGGAGGCATAGCGCATCTTGAAGTCCACGGTGTGGTTCCATCCCCGCATCACCTCTATTTCCTTTATCCATGGCTTCACGGTGTTGAACCGCTGTCTGGGGTTGCGGACAGCCATCTCGCCGATGTTCATCACATAGTCGTCGCCCGTGCCTTCCACCACGATGCCCATCATGGCTACCTCGTCGCCGGCTTTCAGTCCCAGCTTTTTCAGAGGCGTCTTGAATGTGGTCCATGTGTTCTCCCTTTTTGCTGCAGGCAGTGCTATCTCCTTGTATTCCGACGTGTTGCCTTTGAGCGCCACGAAGAGTCTGGCGTGTGTGTCCCTGCCTTTCGGCATCTTGTATGTCAGCGACAGTTCGTAGGAAGGCTGCGTCAGCAGCTTTGTCTTGAAGAGTTTTATGCGTGAGAACTTCGTCGCTCCATGCAGCTGCAGACACGAGCCTCCGGTGTAGCTGTCGTCCCACGACAGTTCGGCATTTACAAACGAGCCGATGTTCTCTGCCGTAGTCCGGTCATCCTCGTCGGTTATCCAGAAGCGCCATGTCGGCAGGTAGTCCTGGGTGTTGAGGTTATACCATTTGGAGTCGAAAGCCACCTTTCCGTCCTTGTAGTAGTGCAGTCCGTTGCCCAGATTGAAACGGGTGACAAACGGCACCTGCTGTATCGTTGACTTTGCCGTCAGCAGACGGGCAAGTCCGTGGAAGGTTCTGAGGTCAGCGTTAGACAGTGAGCAGTCTGTACGTACCTCCGGCAGCAGGGCAGGGTTGCGGTAGCCGCCGGAGAACGACAGTTCCTGTTTCAGTAGATACGCCTTCTGGATGATGACGTCAGCCGTGCCGTCGTCGGTAGCGCTCTGGTGAAGCAGGTTCTGTGAGTGTGCTCCCCATACGCCCACCGATATGTCGTTGTTCACGAGGTCCTGCCAATTCTTGTTGTTCCAGGCACGTCCCTGAATGTCGAATCCTGCATAATAGTCGTAAGGACTTCTGCCCAGCGACCGAGCGTATTTTGCCGACGCCTTCAGAATGTCGTCCGTCCAGTTGTAGTTGGCAAAAAGGCGGTCTGTGGTGATGCTGTCTTTCGTGCCGAACATCCTCTTGTTCTGTTCGCCGAGTCCGCAGTCGAGCGACAGTTCTCCGTTGTCGTCGGTCACATCATACCATTGCAGTTCGAATGTCCATCCAATGTCCTTCGCCTTGCGGTGGACGTCGATGAAGAAATCCTGCAGCCGCATCATCGTTGCCTTGTCGGTATTGAATTCCGAGTTCACTCCCAGGGCGTTGATGCCGTAGTATTTCATCAGACGGGCAAGTTTCAGAGAGTTCCTGAACGAACCGTCGGTGTTTCTCTCCGCCAGTTTCATCAGCGTCTGCGAATAGTCCGCCTTCACGGTGTCGCCTACTTCGGCATCCCAAGGCACCGAGAGCACGCATCCCACCGTGACACCATTCTTAGCCGCAGCATCGCTGATGCCAGCCGACACTCTCAGCCATGGTGCCGACCAGTTGCCGTGGGTGTCGATATACTGCCACATAGAGAAGTTGTCGCCCTCAAAACAGTAGCGGGGCAGAGCCTTCCATTTCGTCGTAGGGTCGTCGAGCGGTGTCCACAGGAACATCCTGCGCTCAGCCTCCACATCGTTTCTCACCTGATAGTCGCCGTCGGTGATGCGCTTGAGCGGACGCTGGCGCGAGATGAAAAACTCATCGTCGATTCTTGACAGACCGCAGGGTGGGGTGCCCGGCTGCCAGGAGTCGAAGAATCTGTAAAGGTTCTTCCAGTTTATCTCTTTCTTCTCTCCTCCCACAGTCACCTTCTCAAAGTCGAAGTCGTGTTTTGGAGTGCGTTGTGCCGTTGCCGTCATACATGTTATGAGGGCAACGGCGATAGTGGTGATGGTGTTCTTCATGCGTAAATAAATTATTGCCGTTTCACAAGTTTACAGACTTGTCATTTCTTCTTCATGTCGATGACCAGTTTGCCCACGTAGATGCCGCTCTTGCCGTTCTGGTCGTTGCCGATGCTCTTGCCGTCGAGGTTCTTGGCATATCTCAGCTCTTTGAACATGGAATGAGAGTGACCGCCGAGCACGAGGTCGATGTTGCGTGTCTTTGCCATCATCACCTTGTCGTTCATGGCGTCTTCGTTCCATCCCAGATGCGAGAGACATATCACGATGTCGCATTTCTCCTTCAGCTTCAGATAGTCGGCAGTCTGCTGCGCCTTCTCCACAGGGTCGATATATTTCACTCCCGGACAGTTCTTTGCCGACACCAGTCCGTCGAGTTCCGGCGCCAGGCCGAACACTCCGATTTTCATTCCGCCTCTCTTTATGATGGTATAAGGCTTCACGATGCCCTCCAGACAAGTGCCGCTGAAGTCATAGTTGGCACATACGATGGGGAATTCCGCCATCTTGAAGATGCGTGCCATGTTTTCGATGCCGAAGTCGAATTCGTGGTTTCCGATGGTAGCGGCATCATAGCCCATCATGTTCATGAGACCAATCTCCACATCGCCGCGGAACATGGAATAGTATGGCGAACCCTGTGAAAAGTCACCGCTGTCGAACAGCAGCAGCTGCGGATTGGCAGCCCTTTGCTCCTTTACCATCTCCAGACGGCGCAGGAATCCGCCGCGTCCTGCCACGAGAGTGTCTTTGAGAGTGGTCTTCAGAGGCATTACACAACTGTGGGTGTCGTTGGTGTGGAGAATCACCAGCTTCTTTATCTTCGCCGATGCGCAACTGATCGTGGCGCACATCAAGGCGATAAGGAATATCTTCTTGTAGTTCATAGTGTCGTGGTTATTTGTTTCTTACGAATCTTCCCTCTACATTGGCGTCGATTACGATGCCCTTTGCCGAGGCTTCCTTGAAATATCTGATGATGAGGTCGCGCACGTTGTTCTTTTTGCCGCCAGGATTCTTCACGTCGGTCTTGCTCTTGAAAGCTACCATCCTGTCGTTGCCCTCAGCCACATAGTCGAGAGTGGCGATGCGGTATACACGTTTAGGGTCCACCTCCTCGCCGTTTATCTTCAGGCTCAGCAGATGCAGGTCCTTGTCCATTACTGCCGCCACACCGTGGCTCACGCCCTGGCCGCCCCATCCAGCCATCTGCTGGAAGAGTTCCGTCACCTTCTCGCCGGTCAGCGAACAGAAGCAGAGCTTGTTTTCAAACGGTGCCACATCGAGCACATCGCCATACGTGATGTTTCCTTTTGGGAAAGCCGCACGTATTCCGCCAACGTTGTATACTGCGAAGTCTGGCTTCTCGCCGAAGTCCTTTCCGCTCCAGAGCAGTATGTCGGAAAGGAGGTTAGACAACGGACTCTCCGGCTGGTAGCTCTCAAGAGCCTTTGCAGTCTTGCCCACCACCGGACCCATCACGCTGTCCACTTGAGCTCTGAATGGAGCTATGAAGGCTTCCGACTTGGCATCAGCCTTGTCGTATCTGCTGTCGATCAGGATGCGGCTCCTGTCCACGTTCTGCATCTCATAATGGGAGACGCAAGAGGCAGAAAGCATCGTAGCCGCCGCGACAAATGTAATTGATAACAGTTTGTTCATACTTATGTATTTTTGTGTCTTCTTTGTCTTATGCTGAGGTGCAGCATATCTTATCTTTGCAAAGATAAAAATATAAAATGGCATTTCCAACCGAAATGCCATTAATTAGTATTATCTTTTGCTTATCGTGCCGTCGTTGGCAATAGTGAGCTTCGGATTGCTGAAGTCAGCATTCGTCAGACTCCGTATCTCTTTCGCCACAAGGTTCAGAGGGTCGCGACGCGGACCCTTGCCGCGTTGCTGGATGAAAGAGTTTATCTTTCCGCCGACGAAAGTGCCGTCGGCTGCGTTGACGGTGAGCTGCAGCACCGGAGCATAACCCGATATGCCGCTGATGTTCACGCCGTATGGAGTGCAGAAATTGCCAAGACTGTATGCTATGAAATGATTCTTGTATAGTTCCACAGCCCTCACCACATGCGGTCCGTGGCCATACACCACGTCAGCGCCGTTGTCTATGCAGAAGTGGGCGAAGTTTCTCAGGTCGCCGCGGTTCTCTCCGAGGAACATCTCCTTGCCCTGTGGTAAGTGTTTGTGTGCCGTACCCTCCGCTCCGCCGTGGAACGACACTATCACGATGTCGGCTTTCTCTCTGAGATTGCCGATAATCCTCTTCACGTTCTCCAGGTCGGCATGCTTCAGTGTGTAAGAGTTGTGGCCGAAGGCGCAGAATCCGTATCTGATGCCGTTGCGTTCCACTATCGCACTTTCCTTTCTTCCGCCGATGCCCGAATATGCTATGCCGTTGGAATGGAGAGTGGCCTCGGTGGATTTCACGCCGTCGAGACCGAAATCGAAGGCATGGTTGTTCGCCATGCTCATGAAGTCGAAACCGGCATCGGCAATCAGTTTGCCGTAGCGGGTTGGCACACGGAAGGAGTAGCTGAATTTGCCACCCTTCTTCGTCGTCTCCCCCTCATCGGCGAGGGCGCCCTCCATATTTCCTGCCGCCACATCGGCATTTCCTGCCGCCACATCGGCAGCTGTCAGGATGCTGTCCACATCCTTGAAGAGCGTGGCGCCGTCTTTCTCCGGCAGACGGCTGTCGGGGAATGTAGTGCCCGGCATTATGTCGCCCACGAAGGCAAGGTTCAGTGTGCCGCCCTTGGCTCTTCTGTCAGATGTCATACTTGCCGCAGGTGCCTGCTTTCCCTTGTCGGCAGGAGCCTTGGCTGCTATAGTGTCGGAAACGCCAACGGGCACAGAGCCTTTGCGCTCGGTGCCCGTTGAAGTGCAGGCGATGGATATCCCTGCAATTATCATCAATGAAGCTAATGCTTTCATAAGAGATTTTTATAGTATACGTGTGTTATTGAGTAATCCTTCTTGCGCCCACATAGCGGCGAGAGTAGTAAGGCTCTGTGCTCTGGCTCACCTTCACGCCCTTTATGCTGGCGTGGATGAAACTGAAGTTGCCGTTCATCGGGTCGTAGTCAACCACGATTCCCACGTGGCCGATACCCTTGCCGGAACGGGGACTGGTGAAGAACACGAGGTCGCCGGTCTGCAGATTGCTGCTTGCCACAGCCTCGCCCTGGGTGTATTGTCCGCGAGAAGAACGGTTGAGCTCTATTCCCATCTGCTTGTAGAGATAGCTTGTGAATCCCGAGCAGTCGAAGCCGCCGGGACCCGATGCTCCTGAGCGATAGCGTGTGCCGATGAGCGAGAATGCCTCGTCCATGAGGTTTTCCATTGAAGCAACGTCGTAGTTGTCCACATTGCCGTCTTCCGAATACAGGAAGTCATAGTTGTCGATTTCGTCTGTCTGGTCGTTATCGTTGTCTGGCAGCTGTGCGAATGTCGGTGTGACAGCCACGAACAATGCTGCGAGAGCAATCTTGATGCTTTTTTTAATGTTCATATTCCGTTTCCGTTTTTTTTATGCGCCGTCATCTTGCCTGTTTCCTGGCAGACACAAAAGAAGACCATACCCATACATGTTTCATGTGGGTTCACTCTTGGGTGTGACGATGGTTCATTAAGCGCATTAGGTTCTGGCCTGCCGGGCTTGGAATCAGGATGACAATAAACGACATTATCCTTCTCCCTGTTGACTTTCGGCAGCCATTTTAATTAGTTTGCGGTACAAAGATAATAAAAAAAAGCGACTTCACAATGCCTTTTACATCTTTTCAAGCCCATGCCTTCAAGGGGTTGCAATGTTGTGAAAATTTCTTAGCCACTGATTTTTAGCGATTTAGCTTTATGTCGTGCAGTTTTTACTTTAAGTTTTTCTTTTAATATTCGTTAACAACGATTGATTAACAAATATTGCAACGGCGGTAAAGGTTTCTTTGATTTTCGTGGTTAAATCAGAGTGCATCAACGCTTATACACATTGTATTTTCAGTTTATGATTGGCGGGCAGAAGTGTTTATGTAAAAGGCCGTTTGAGAACTTTTGCCGTTCCGAGTTCCGCTTTTGCCAGTATTATATAAAAAAGACAAGAGGTAGAACCGCGGAGTCCGCAGGTCCAACCTCTTGCCGGTATTTTTTTCAGTCTGTTGTCCCGTTGTGGGCAGTCAGTATTATTTCACCTGGATTACGAGATACTTGCTTGTGCTCCAGAAGATGTCAGGGTTCGTGATGCGCAAAACATACTGGTCTTTGGCATCTGTGGTGAGCGAGTAGCTGCTCGATGGGTGCATGGTGAGGATTTTTGCCGATTTGGAATACAGTTTGATTTCCTTCTCCACGCGGATATCTATCTTGGTGAAGTAGCTCTTGTTGAAGTTGCCCTGCAGCACCTTGCCCTTCACGAGGATGTTCTGCGCCTTGAGTTCCTTCTTCGTACCGAAGGCAAACCATGCCGTGTTGAGCTGCTTGTCCTGCGAATTGATGGTCTGGGTCTTCTGTTCGCTCTCCGTCTTGAGATCGCTCATGTTCGTGTTCAGGTCGCTGATGGTCTGGTCAAGCTCGGCGATGTGTATGTCTTTGGCGGCAAGTTCGGCACGCAGCTGCTTCAGCTGTTCGTCCTTTTCCTCCATCTGCTTTATGAGATTGTCAACGGTGCGTTTCAGTTCGCTGCTCTTGAAAGAGCTCTCTCTCATCTGCTGCTGCAGTTTGGCGATGAGCTCGCGGTTCTGCTGCATGCGCTGCTGTATGAACTGGATGTTTTCTTTTATCTGCTCCTGCTTGTTCTGTCCCTCGCCCTCTTTGGCTATGGTGACACGCTCTTCAGCCTTGTTGATGGCGCGGAATCCCTCTTCCACATCGTTGAGCATTCCCACCATGTCGTTTATCTCCTGGTCGCGCTGGGCGATGATTTTCTGAAGTGAGTCGTTCTGTACTATGTTAGACAGTTCGCCCGTTGCCTTCTCGTTCTTGCAGGCAACTATCGTCGCCAGGCAGAACACGATAAATAGAATCTTTTTCATGAGTATCTTATTTTCCGTTCTTTTACTTTTCTTGTTGTTTAACTTTTTCTAAAGTTATATTGGGGTTACCTTTTATTCTCCTTGTTCTTCGTCTTCGGCAGGGGCAGGTCGGTTGCCTCTCCTTTCCTTCTTCTGCCTGTTCTCCTTCTTGTCCTTCTTCTCCTCCGGCCTTCCGGCGAGCACGATTACGAATTCGCCCTTCGGCGGAATCTCCTCGAAATGTGCTATCACCTCGTCGAGGGTGCCTCTGACGCTCTCTTCGTGTATCTTTGAAATCTCGCGGCAGGCGCTCACCTGTCGGTCACCGCCGAAATATTCGGCAAACTGCTTGAGCGTCTTCACCACACGGTATGGCGACTCATAGAAAATCATCGTGCGCGACTCCTCGGTGAGGCTCTCCAGACGAGTGGCGCGTCCCTTCTTCTGAGGCAGGAAACCCTCGAAGCAGAAACGGTCGCAGGGAAGTCCCGATGCCACTATCGCCGGCACGAATGCCGTTGCGCCAGGCAGACACTGCACCGTGATGCCGGCAGCCACTGCCTCTCTGGCGAGATAGAAGCCAGGGTCGCTGATGCCGGGAGTGCCGGCGTCGCTGATGAGGGCCACAGTCTGTCCTCCCTTCAGCCGCTCCACGATGCCGGCAGATGTGCCGTGTTCGTTGAACTTGTGGTGTGCCATAAGCTGGTTCTTTATCTCAAAATGCTTCAGCAGGATGCCCGATGTGCGGGTATCCTCGGCAAGCACCAGGTCGGCCTCCTTCAGGATGCGGATGGCGCGAAGCGTCATGTCCTCCATATTGCCGACAGGCGTCGGCACGATATACAATGTTCCCATATGAGCCACAAATATAAGGATATTAATCAGGAGGAGCAAAAAAACTGATAGTTTCTTTGCAATTTTTAAAACGTCTTTGTACTTTTGTGCTCAAATGAACAATAATTTAGCAGGGGAGACACACCGCCCCGGAAGGATAGAAGTGGTGTGCGGCTCTATGTTTTCCGGAAAGACAGAGGAGCTGATAAGGAGAATGAAAAGGGCCAAGTTTGCCAAGCAGAAAGTGGAGATTTTCAAGCCGTCGCTCGACACCCGCTATTCCGATGTGGATGTGGTGAGCCATGACCAGCATTCGATACCGAGCACACCGATAGACTCATCGTCTACCATCGCCTTGCTCTCGTCAGATATCGATGTGGTGGGTATCGACGAGGCACAGTTTCTCGACGATGGAGTGGTGGACGTGTGCAACGACCTTGCCAACCGTGGCGTGAGAGTCATCGTGGCAGGGCTCGACATGGACTTCCAGGGCAAACCCTTCGGTCCGATGCCCGCCCTTTGTGCCATTGCCGACGAAGTGACAAAGGTGCATGCCATCTGTGTGAAATGCGGAGCGTTGGCATATATCAGCCATCGGCTCGTGGCAAACGATAAGCGTGTGCTCCTGGGCGAGCAGATGGAATATGAACCATTGTGCAGGGAGTGTTACCAACGCATCGTGAATGACAACGAGCTGCAGGGACGCTGATTTTGGGCAGGACGCATGGTGGTGTCGGGCCAGTTGCATAAATAAGGTGTAGCTCGCCGGATATAAAACAATGGTGTGACTTGTAATAATAAAAAAAGTATAGAAGCTTATGTTGGAGAAAGAGATTACTTTCGACCGCTTTGTGCGAATACTCGGTATCGTGCTTCTTGTGGGCGGCGTGATGTATACGATGAATTTCCTGAGCAGCGTGCTCCTGCCATTCTTCGTGGCTTGGCTGTTGGCATATCTGATGTATCCGATAGTGAAGTTCGTGCAGTATAAGCTGCATGTGCCCACCCGAGCCCTGTCCATCATAGTGGCGCTGGTGTTCGTGTTTGCTGTCATCGGTGGAGTGTTCTATCTCATCATTCCGCCGATGATAGACCAGTTTGAGAAACTCGGCGACATCGTGATGCAATATGTCAAGCAGGGTACCAACGGTGAGAGTTTCCAGGCTGTGGTGCAGCAGTGGTTGCATGACAACAGACAGGCGATAGAACAGGTGTTCAAGCGCAAAGACGTGTCAGACGCCATCAAGTCGGCGATGCCGAAACTTTTCAGCGTGCTCGGCCAGACGGCAAACGTGATATTGAGCATCGTGGCGTCGCTGATAACGCTGCTCTATATGTTCTTCATCCTGCTCGACTATGAGTACCTCTCATCGAGCTGGATAAAGATATTCCCCAAGAAGGTGCGCCCGTTCTGGCAGTCGCTGATGAAAGACGTGGAGCGCGAGCTGAACAGCTATATCCGTGGACAGTCGCTCGTGGCACTGATAATGGGAATACTCTTCTGCATAGGTTTCACGATAATCGACTTCCCGATGGCTATCGGTCTGGGAATACTGATAGGCATCATGGACCTCGTGCCATATCTGCATACCTTCGCCCTGATTCCAACGGCATTCCTCGCATTGCTCAAGGCTGCCGACACAGGACAGAACTTCTGGGTGATACTGGCGAGTGCCGTGGCGGTGTTCTGCATCGTGCAGGTGATAATAGACATGGTGGTGACGCCGAAGGTGATGGGAAAGGCGATGGGACTGAATCCCGCCATCCTGCTTCTTGCCCTCTCTGTGTGGGGCACGCTGCTCGGATTCATCGGACTTATCATAGCCCTGCCGCTGACAACGATATTGATAGCCTACTATCAGCGATATGTCACAAAAGACAAGGCGGCAGAACATGCCGATGCCGAATCCACAGAAGTTGCGGATGGCGCAGCCACTGCTGCTGCAACCCCAAAAGATAATTAAAATACCTTTGTCATAATACAACGGTATTAAAGAAACGACAGAAGCCTGCATGCAGTCGATGAAATACTGCTTGCAGGCTTTTGTCGTTTCTGGGGACCAATGATATCAGATGATTGTCAGACGAATATCAGGGTGTATGAGATTATCATGCGAATATCAAGGTATATCCCATATACACCAGGTGGGCGCAGACGGCTGCCACCAAACCGCCGATGGTGTGGGCGATGATAGCCTTTGGAGTCAAGTCGCGATAGCCCAGAGAGTCGAGCATCGCTGTGTGGGTGCTCAAGAATCCGCTCCAGCACATACCGATTGCCGTGAATACCGCAATGGCGTTGCCATCTACCCATCCGTGCTCAATGAAACCTGGCACCAGGCTCAATGCAGCGCCTACAGCTCCGAGAGCGGTGATAGGGAATGCCACGAGATGTGGGTCGTTGAATCCGAAGAGCCATTCAAACACGAAGTTTATCTTATAGGCAAGGGCTGGAAGCAGTTCCACACCCTGATATGCCGAACCGTCGTATCCGTTGGCACCTTCTCCGAAGGTGAACATCATCACGAACGTAGAGATGATGAGCACACCGGGGATGATGGCTATACCCACATCCACTCCGCTTCGTCCACCGTCGAGCAGACCGTCGAGCAGACGGATGAAGACAGACTTCTTCGGTTTGTCGCTCTCTTCGGCAGTCATTTCCTCCTCTTCTATTTCAACGGCATTCTCATGGGCATACTGAGGGAAAGCCTTCAGTATGAAAAACTGCATGAGACGTGTGGAGCAGACACATCCGCAGCAGGCTCCGAAGAGACCGATGAATGGTGCAGCATAGAATCCGTTGCCCACCATGAACACCATCACCAGAAGACCCATACCGAATGCCGTTCCAAAGTTGGTGAGGGAAATATACTGGTATTTCTTGAAGAACGAGGCGAATCTCTTGTCGTTGGCAAGTGATATGATGGCGGGGTTGTCTGAGAGGAACGTCATCACGGCTCCCAGCGATGACACACCGGGGAGATTGAACACCGGTTTCATCAGCGGGCGCAATAGCTTCTCAAGCAGGCTCACCACGCCGAACTCCACGAATACTCTGCCCAAGGCTCCCGTTATCACGCAGATGCTCATGAGATAGAACACTGTGTTGATCAGCAGGTCGTGGGCGGTCTTCATTATAGTGTTGAGCATGTTGGGAACTCCCATCACATAGCCCAGATATCCGAACAGCGCCACTACGATGAGGACGCACAAGCAGCCATTTGGCAGCAGACTTCTTTTCTTGGTTTTGTTTTCCATATTCCTTTTTGTTGATGTCTTAGGTATTGGATTTATTCTGAATAGGTTTTCTTGGTTTTTTGTCGTCCGGGCATTGCACCATCTGCCATTGTTGGCAGATGCGCTGTTGCCATGACATTATCAATAACCCATTTTGAACAGGTCAAGCTTTGCCGATACGCCAGCCTGAATAGTCAGTCTGTCGTTGAGCATCGTGCCGTCAGGGTTTGTGTTCTTTCCGCTGGTGTGTGCCACACCGAGGTTCACTCTGAAGTTCTTCTTGTTCTTTACAGGGAAGAACTCC